>JASFQX010000396.1:0-3234 GCA_050115215.1 Chloroflexota bacterium | reverse complement strand
CTCGGGCAGGACCCGGGACCGCCGCGCTTCGAGTCCGACCCCACGTCCGACGTGGGGTCTGCTCCTGTCCGGCCGCTGGCGGCGCCGCCAGTCCGGCTGGCGACCGGGCTGCCCGTCCGGCCGCTCGACCCCACTCGCGTCGGCGACTCGGATCGCCTCGAGCCTACCGCGTTGAGCGGACGGCGCCGATGAGCTGCTGCAGCGAGGGCCGGACGCCGTAGAGCAGCACGGTGGCGCGGAAGATGCGCGCCGAGGCCCAGGTCGCGAGCAGCGCGAACAGGGTCAGGCTCGTGAGCGAGGCACCGACCAGCTCCCAGGGGATGCCGTCGGAGACGCCCAGCACGATGAGCATGGCGGTCGGCGTGGTCAGGGGGAAGAGCGCCAACGCCAGCACCACGGGCGACTGCAGGTCGGAGAGGAAGATCGAGAAGACGATGAACGGCAGCGCGGCGGCGAAGCCGAGGAAGCCAGAGTACTGCTGTGCCTCCCGGTTGCCGGGAGCGATGGCCCCGACGGCCGCGAAGATCGCGCCGTAGGCGAGGTAGCCGAGCACGAAGTAGGTCAGCGCCAGCACCAGCATCGTGGTGTCGAGCGAGATGGGGCCCAGGTCCGGGATTTGGCTCGACAGCAGCGGGATGGCCACGATCGCGGAGAGGACCCAGATCGCCACTTGCGTGAGTCCCGCTCCGCCCAGCCCGATGATCTTGCCCGCCATCAGCGGGGTGGCCGGGACCGAGCTGAGCACGATCTCCACGACCCGGTTCTCCTTCTCCTCCGTCACCGACTGCAGCAGGTAGCCACTGGTCATGAAGATGCTGATCATGAAGATGGCCACGAAGACCATGGGCAGAGCGATGTCGGCGGCGATGTCAGCGCCGGAGACCTCGTCGCCCTCGACCGTGACCACGGTGATGCTCACGCCCCGCAGGATCCTGGCGGCATCTTCGGGGGCCACGCCGATCTCCCGCAGCAGCGTGTCGCGGATGACGTAGCTGAGCAGCGCCTCGTTGGCCTCAGCGCCTTCGAGGCGGGAGATGTCGAAGCCGGAGCCGGTCTCGATGCGCGTGACCGCGCCGCTCTCGCGGAAGTCCTCGGGGATGACGTAGTAGTCGCCGATGGCCCCCGACTTGAGCCTGGTCTCCGCCTCCGCGTCTTCGAGGAGCTCCAGGCTGGCCGTCTGTGTCGAGAATTCGGGGATGGGCACGTCCGACTCGTTGACCACCACGATCGTTCCGCTGGCGGTGCCGTCGCCATCGAAGCCCGAGGTCGAGAAGAAGACCGAGACGGCCATGAGCAGGGCGATGCCCACCGGCAGCAGGATGGTCCCGAAGAGGTAGCCGCGCCGGCGCACCGTGCGCAGGTACTCGCGGCGCGCCACGAGGGTGGTCAGCCGCAGGCGACCGGCGTGCATCTGCTGCGCGCTCATCGGACAGCTTCCGCCCGGTGGTCACCGGCCACGGTGCGGATGAAGATCTCATCGAGGCTGGGCGCCTGCACCGCGAAGCGCTCGACCTCGGCGCCGCTGGCGGCCAGCTCGCGGAAGAGGTCCTGCGGCGTGGCGTCCTCGCGGATGAGATAGCGCAGGGCGCCATCGACCTCGTGCACGTCGGTCACGCTCGCCAGCCCCTCGGCCGTCGTGGGCAGGTTCGCGCCGCTGACCTGCACCGCCCCGTCGCTGAAGGCGTCGCGCACCCGGTCGACGGTGCCGTAGAGCAGCCGGTGGCCCTTGTCGATGAGCAGGATGCGGTCGCACAGCGTCTGGGCGTCGCCCATGTCGTGGGTGCTCATGATGACGGCGGCACCGCGCTCCTTCTGCGCTCTCACCACACCTTTGAGCATGTCGGCGTTGACCGGGTCCAGGCCCTGGAACGGCTCATCGATGATGAGCAGCTCCGGGTCATTGAGGATGGTGGCGATGAGCTGCGCCTTCTGGTGCATGCCACGCGACAGCTCGGCCGCCTTCTTCTCGGCCGAGTCGGCCAGGCCCATCTCGGTCATGAGGGACATGGCCTTGTCCCGCGCGACCTTCTGCGGCATGCCGCGCAGAGCGCCGAAGTAGGTCAGCGTGTCGATGATCTTGACATCGCGATAGAGCCCGCGGTCCTCGGGCAGGTAGCCCACTCGCTCCTGGTGCTGCACGCCCGGCGCCTCACCGAACACGTCGATCTCGCCCCGTACCGGGCGCACGATATCGAGGATCATGCGCATGGTGGTGGTCTTGCCCGAGCCGTTGGGCCCGAGGAAGCCCAGCACCTCGCCCGGGCGGACGTCGAAGGAGAGATCGCTGACGACGTCGGTCTCCCCGTAGCGCTTCCACACGCCACGGACGTCGACTGCGAGGGGTGTCATGGCTCGAGCCTAACCCATCACCGGTGTGGCTGAGGACTGCGGCGACAGGTGGGCTCTGGCATGGGACGATGGGACTGCCATGCGCATCGTCTCCCTCACGCCGTCTGCCACCGAGATCGTCCACGCTCTGGGGTTGGGCGACCAGCTGGTCGGCCGCACGCACGCCTGCGACTTCCCGACCGACGTGGCCGACGTGCCCGTCGTGACCCTCAGCGACGCCGACGCGCCCGAGCGTTCGGTCGACGCCGGCCTGCTGGCCCGGCTCGAGCCCGACCTCGTGCTGACCGACGGATCCGAGGACCGGCCGGTGGTCGACTACGCCGAGATCAGCGCCATCATCGGCGGCTGGTCGAGGGAAGCCACGCTGGTGGCGCTGGCGCCCCATACCATCGAGGGCATCCTCCACAGCATCTCCACCATCGGGGCCTACACCGAGGCCGAGTACGAGGCGGTGGGCCTCATCGAGATGCTGCGTGAACGGCTCGTGGCCACCGGTACACGGGTGCGCCAGCCACTTCGCCTCGGCGATCGCCGTCGCGTGGTCGTGCTCGAGTCCCTCCATCCGCTGCTCGCCGCCGGCCGCTGGGTGCCCGAGATGGTGCGGCATGCCGGTGGCTGGGAGCTGCTGGGTCGGGAAGGCGAGCCCGCCATGGCCACCTCGTGGGGGGCCCTGCGTGACGTGGAGCCGCAGGTGCTGGTGCTGGCCCTGCGCGACACCGACGCGCGTGGCGCCGCCGTGGCGCTGAGCGAGGCGGCGTTGCCGGCCTGGTTTGACGAGCTGGAGGCCGTACGCGAGGGTGAGTTCTTCGCCGTCGACGGGCGGGGACTCTTCGCGCGACCCGGGCCCCGCGTGGTCGAGGGAATCGCGGTCCTGGCCGAGCTCTT
>JASFQX010000395.1:0-3236 GCA_050115215.1 Chloroflexota bacterium | reverse complement strand
GAGCGCTACCCCTTCTGGGCCATCGTGACCGTGCTGGTGTGGCAGTGGTCGCCCTTCATGATGCTCATCATCCTGGCCGGTCTCCAGGGCCAGCCGACCGACATCCTCGAGGCCGCGCGTGTCGACCGCGCCAGCGGCCGAGGCATCTTCACCCAGATCACGCTGCCCATGCTGCGGCCGTACATGGAGCTGGGCATCGTGCTCGGCGCCATCTACCTGCTGCAGGTCTTCGATCACATCGACGTCATGACCGGCGGTGGGCCAGGCTCTACGAACGTGCCCTACTTCGTCTATCAACGCTCGATCGGCGGAGGCTGGGACTTCGGACAGGCCGCGGCCTACTCCATCATCGTGGTCATCGCCACCATCATCATCGCCACGGTCGCGCTGCGCGTCCTTTCCAGCCTCTTCCAACGCCAGGAGGCCGTATGACACTCACGGCAGCCGACCGCAAGCTTCGCGGCGAGTCGCGTTGGGGTGTGGCCGCTCTCGGCATCGTCACCTGGCTGGTGGCTGCGCTCTTCTTCTTCCCCATCTTCTGGATGGTGCTCAACAGCTTCAAGACGGAGCTGGATGCCAACACCGCACCCAAGCTCTTCTTCGAGCCCACGCTGGACCGCTGGCAGGCCGTGACCGAGTCGATCCCCGGGCTGCTCAGCTTCGATCAGGCCTTCTTCAACTCGTTCGTCATCGTCATCATCTCGACCGTGCTTGTGCTGGTGCTGGCCATCCCGGCCGCGTACGCATTGTCCATCTACCCCATCGGCAACTGGCGCGATGCCCTCTTCTTCTTCATCTCGACCAAGTTCCTGCCCATCGTGGCGGCCATCCTGCCGCTGTGGATCATCGCCCGCGAGCTGGGGCTGCTGAACACGCACCTCGTGCTCATCATCCTGTACACGGCCATGAACCTGCCGCTCGCGGTGTGGATGCTGAACTCGTTCTTCCGGGAGGTGCCCCGCGAGCTCATCGAGGCGGCACAGATGGACGGGACCGGGCTGTACGGCCAGATCAAGGACGTGATGCTGCCCATCGTCGCTCCCGGCGTGGCGGCAACGGCCCTGTTGTGCTTCATCTTCGCCTGGAACGAGTACTTCCTCGCCGTGCAGCTAAACCCGGTCCAAGGTTCGACCGTACCGGTCTGGGTGAGCACCAATGTGACCACCCGAGGCATGTTCATGGCCAAGCTCTCGGCCGCCTCCGTGCTGGCCATCCTGCCGGTGGTCATCGCCGGCTGGGTCGCCCAGAAGCGGATGATCCGAGGCCTGTCCATGGGCGCAATCAAGTAGGGAGTCATGGCTGAAGTCACGTATCGAGATGCGACCAGGATCTACCCGGGCACGGAACAGCCCGCGGTCGATCGCCTCAACCTGACCATCGACGACGGCGAGTTCCTCGTCCTCGTCGGGCCATCCGGCTCCGGCAAGTCGACGGCGCTGCGCATGCTCGCCGGGCTGGAGGCGTGCGACGAGGGCACGATCCACATCGGTGAGCGCGACGTCACGCTGGTGCAGCCCAAGGACCGCGACGTGGCCATGGTCTTCCAGAGCTACGCGCTCTACCCCCACATGACGGTGGCCCAGAACATCGGCTTCCCGCTCAAGCAGCAGAAGGTCTCGAAGGCTGATCGCGAGAAGCAGGTGCGCGAGGCGGCGCGCATCCTGGACCTGGAGGAGTACCTCGACCGCAAGCCCAAGAACCTCTCCGGCGGCCAGCGCCAGCGCGTGGCCATGGGTCGCGCCATCGTGCGCCACCCGCAGGTCTTCCTCATGGACGAGCCGCTGTCGAACCTCGATGCCAAGCTGCGCGTGCAGACGCGCGCCGAGCTGGCCGACCTGCAGGCGCGCCTGGGCGTGACCACCGTCTACGTCACGCACGACCAGGTCGAGGCCATGACCATGGGCCACCGCGTGGCCATCCTCGACTACGGCGTAATGCAGCAGTGCGATACGCCCGGCGAGCTCTATCGCCACCCGGCCAACCTCTTCGTGGCCGGCTTCATCGGCTCGCCCGCCATGAACATCATCTCTACCGCCGTTGAAGATGGCGCCGTGGTGTTCGGCTCGATGCGCATCCCCATGGACCCGGCCGTAGCCGCGGCGGTGGCCAAGTCGGGCAGCGAGGGGCTGCAGATCGGCATCCGACCCCAGGCTCTCGCGCTCGGTGACAAGGGTGTGCCCACCGAGGTCGTGGTCGTGGAGGAGCTGGGTTCGGAGACCTTCGTCTTCGCCGATGTCGAGCATCTCGGCAAGCCGCTTCGCATCCGCATCCGGGTCGATGCCGAGTACGCCGTGGCTCGTGGCGACAAGACGCACGTGGACGTGCTCGGACCGGTGCACGTCTTCGGGGCCGATGGGCTGCGCCTGAAGACCACCGAGGAGCAGCAGGGCTGACCAGGCGGATGCCCGCGACCTACGACCTGTCAGGCTCGACCGCGCTGGTGACCGGCGCCGGGGGCGACATCGGGCGCGTCACCGCCGTCCGCCTGGCGGCCAGCGGCGCGCGGGTGGTGCTCACGGACCTCGACAAGGCGGCCGGGCCGCTGGAGCGGACGCGTGCGGCCTGTGCCGAGCATGCGGGCGACGACGGCGTGCTGGCGGTCACGGCCGACGTCACCGACCCAGCCAGCGTGGCGGACTGCTTCGAAGCCGCCGTCGAGCGCCTCGGCACACCCGACCTCGTCTTCAACAACGCCGGTGTGCAGGGCGAGCTGTTGCCGCTCCAGGACTACCCGGTCGAGGACTTCCCGTTCGTCATGACCGTGAACGTCATGGGCATCTTCAACGTGCTGCGCGAGAGCGCCCAGCGACTGCGCGAGGCGGGTCGCGGCGGAGCGATCGTGAACTCGGCCTCGATGGCCGGCGTGGAGGGCGCGGCCAACATGCCCGCCTACAGCGCCTCGAAGGGCGCGGTCATGAGCCTCACCCGTTCGGCCGCCAAGGACTTCGCGCCGCTGGGCATCCGCGTCAATGCCATCTCACCGGCCTTCATCGGCGAGGGCCTGATGTGGGACCGCCAGGTCCAGCGCCAGGCGCAGGCGAAGACGCAGTACTACTCCGCCGACCCCGAGGTCGTGGCCCGGGAGATGATCGGCGCCGTCCCGCTTCGCCGGACCGGCACGCTCGACGAGGTCGCGGCCACCGTGCTGTGGCTGCTGTCGGACGAGGCCTCGTACATCAGCGGACACAACGTCATCGTCAGCGGCGGCATCTAACGCGCGGGCCCCCTCACCTCCT
>JASFQX010000394.1:0-3248 GCA_050115215.1 Chloroflexota bacterium | reverse complement strand
TCGGCTGACGTCTTCGCCGGGTCCTCGATGTACGGCGTCAGCGGCTCGACAGCGTCGGCGCTGTACTGGGTGAAGGCCGTCGAATCCATGGGCAGGAAGTAGACGTCCGCGCTGCCCTCGGCGGCTCGCACCGTCTGCTCCATCTTGTCGAAGTAGAGATCCTCGGCCAGGGTCTGGACATCGACCTCGATGCCGGTGTCGATGGTGAACTGGTCCAGTAGTCCGCTCGCGTTCATCCCGTCCACCAGCGGATGCACGGGCGCCAGGAACGTGACTGTCTCGCCCTCGTGGGCACGCCAGTCGAACTCCTGTGCGAACACCGATGCCGTGGGGGCCGCGGATGCGGCGACGGCCAGCACGACCGCTCCGGTGGTCAACTTGATGGGTCGCTTGTTCATCTGATAGTTACCTCCGCTTCGTGTTCGGGGAATGTAACCCTCGTCGGGGCTCGTCGATGTCTGCAGTGTCAGTCCTCCTGTGTGTTGCACCTCCCTATGCGATGTGCGTGGGGTATGAGCAAGCGCGGTCGGAGCCACGGCAGGCGGATGCGCAGCGAGCAGTCGCCTCGGATCGCGGCGGAGCGACTCATGCGCGCGGCTTCCAGTCGGTCAGCCGACGATTGAGCCAGCGTACGAGCTGATCGAAGGCGAAGGCAAGGATGCCGACGACGATGAGGATGGCCACGATGTTCTCGGTCAGGAGGTAGCGGCGCGCCAGAACCAGTCGATAGCCCAGCCCGGACTGGGCCCCGATGATCTCGGCCACCACCACGTACCCGAACGAAGCCGCGACCGCGACCCGCACGCCGCCGAAGATGTCGGGGACGATGGCCGGCACGATGACGCGGCGGAAGACCTGACGCTTGCTGGCGCCGAGCGTGGCGGCAGCCTGCAGGTAGATGGGCGGGACGTTGCGGACCGCTTCGTAGGACGTGATGACCATGACGATGAACGTGCCGAACGCGATGAGGGCGACCTGCGTGCCGCTGCCGATGCCGAACCATAGGATGAACAGCGGGATGAGCGCCAGCGGCGGCAGGGGCCGTATCGCCTCCACGATCGGGTCCGCGAGGGCGCGGAACGTGGCCGAGACCGCCATCGAGATGCCCACCAGCATGCCGACGGCCATTCCGATGAGGAACCCCGGGACGAGGCGAGTGACGACCGAGTCCCAGATGTCGCCGGGCAGCTGTGGTGCGAGTTGCTCGTAGGCACGGGCTAGGTCGACGGGTCCGGGCACGAAGAGCGGTCGCACGAACCCGCCGACCGTCAAGACCAGCCAGACGACGATGAGCGTCGTGACGACGCCGATCCCGATGCTCCGCTCGCGCGTCAGCAGTCCCCATCGGCCCGACGTGGAGCCCGGGCCCGGCGGTCGTCCGCTGGGGGCAGCGGCAGTGGGCCGCTGATCGTTCACGCCCCCTCCACCCCGACCGGTCCGCCGGTCTCGAATCGCTCCCAGAGCTCACGACGGATGGCCTGGAACTCGGGCGAGGTGCGCATCGTGGGCGCGCGCGGTCGCGGTAGCTCGACGTCCAGGACCGAGTGCACGAGATTGGGATCACGACCCATGACGGCGACACGCGTCCCGAGGTAGATCGCCTCTTCGAGGTCATGGGTCACGAAGATGATGGTTCGTCGTTCCGCTTCCCACAGGCGCAGCAGCTCGTCCTGCAGGTGCTGCCGCGTCATGGCATCCAGCGCGCCGAAGGGCTCGTCCATCAGCAGCACGTTGGGCTCGTTGGCGATGGCCCGGGCGATGTCAACGCGCTTCTTCATGCCGCCCGACAGTTCACGCGGCAACAGCGACGCGTAGTCGGTGAGACCGACCAGGTCGATGTAGCGCTGGCCGATCCGGCGGACCTCCTGGCTGCCCAAGCCGGCGAGCGACGGTCCGAACTCGATGTTGCGCCGCACGTCGAGCCAGGGGAACGTCGCATCCGGCTGGAAGACGACACCGCGGCTCTTGTCGGGCCCGTGCACGGTTTGGCCGTCGACCTTGATGATGCCTTCGGAGAGGTCGATGAGGCCGGCGATGGCGAAGAGGAGTGTCGACTTCCCGCAGCCGGATGGCCCGACGAGACAGAGGAGCTCCTGGTCGAGCACCGAGAGGTCCATCCGCTCCAGGGCGACCAGGGCTGTACGATCCTCGCGCACGTACACCTTGCGCACGCCACGGCAGACGATCTTGGGCCGGGCGGCAGTGGCCGTCGCGCTCACGAGGCGGCTCCGACGGTAGAGGCGACCTGGATGGCTCGCGCCACGGTCTCGAGCCGCCGCGGCGGGATGGCCCACAGGTCCCAGGAGAGCACGGGAGTCACGCCGGCCGAGACCGCCATCTGCACGACCCCGCCCAGGGTGGCATCGTCGAGCAGCGCGACGTCGGGGAGCTCGATGGCGTCGATACCCGCGCCGGCGCGGTCGCCCGCCAAACGTGAGAGTCGCTCCAGTTCGGTGGCGAAGACCTCAAGCTCCAGCGTGCCTTCACAGATGCGGGTGGGGGAGGGCAGCGTGATCCCCAGGGTTTCGCTCAGCAGGCCGGCCGGCTCGTGCATGTCACCCTCGGCCAGCCATGTGGCCAGCGCGCACAGCTCGTACGGCAGGCCTGCCGGTCCGTGCGTGCCGAGGTAGAGCATGGCCTTGGTGAGCTCACCAAGCGTGGCGAGCGCAGTGATGTCCTGGCCCACCAGGCGTGCGAGGGACGGCGCGAAGACGTCCAGCGCGACGCGAAGCGGCGCGTTACCCGGCGTGCGCCGGGCCTGAGCGAGGCGCACGGCTTCGATGACCGCATCGGTGATACGGCGTGCGCGCCATCGCATGAAGGACCCCAGCGGCTCGGACTCCGTGATGCCCAGCAGCTCGCGCAACAGCCCGGTCCGGGCGCTGGCATCGGCAGCGCCGCGGTCCAGGTGTTCCGCGACGGCTGTCAGGTCGATCCCCGCGGAGGAGGCTTCCCGCCCGCAGTCGTGGCAGAAACAGGCCAGGTCGGCGGCAGGATCCCGGGTCGGGCTGGGCCAGCGGATCTTGTCGAGCAGCACCCCGTCCCACGGTCCGCGGTCGATAGCGGCTTCCAGCCGCGCCAGCGCCGCATCCAGTCCCGACCGCCGGACGGGGCAATCGAAGGCGAATTCCGCCATCCCCCGTGGCCAGGGGATGGGGACTCCACGCGGCCCCACCGCCGCATCAGCACGCGGCACGAACTCACCGTCGCCACTGAGGAGCGGCTGCCACAGCCACAGGCGTTGCCCC
>JASFQX010000393.1:0-3255 GCA_050115215.1 Chloroflexota bacterium | reverse complement strand
GACCGACTTGGCGGGATCCGCGCTCCGCACGCAGCGACCGGACTCGTCCGCGGCGGCAAACGTGGGCCCGGTCGACGACAGTGACCAGACCATGGCCAACACCAGCCCCAGCACGAGCGATCGATGGTTTCGCATGGCGTTGTCCTCCTCTGGACACGATGCTACTCCCACGCCGGCGCGACGCGTAGACTGGCGCCATCGTGCGATCACCGATCCTGACCTCCCTGGCCGCGGCCCTGTGCCTGGCCCTCGTCGCTCCTGACGCCGCGCTGGCCGCCCAGGCCTCGAAAGGGCAGCCCAGGGTCCCGACGTTCGTCGAGGAGGCCGCTTCGGCCGGCGTCGAGCACACCTACGACGGCGGCTTCGAGTTCTACGTCGGCGGCGGCGTGGCGGTCTTCGACTGCGATGGCGACGGGCGTCCGGAGCTCTTC
Organism: Chloroflexota bacterium; assembly: GCA_050115215.1. Taxonomy (GTDB): domain Bacteria; phylum Chloroflexota; class Limnocylindria; order Limnocylindrales; family CSP1-4; genus JAFMJV01. The sequence continues at coordinate 2,824 of JASFQX010000393.1, read as the reverse complement.
TTCGCCGGCGGCGAGGTGCCCGCAGCGCTCTACCGCAACCGGAGCCGGAAGGGCAAGCGCCTGCGATTCGAACGTCTCGAGAGCGAGGTCACCGACCTGACCGCTGTCACCGGCGCGTACCCCCTGGACATCGACTCGGACGGCAACGGCGACCTCGTGGTCCTGCGCCACGGCGAGAACGTGCTCCTGCGGGGCCTCGGCTCATGCACCTTCGAGCGAGCCAACGAGGAGTGGGGCTTCGACGGCGGGAACGACTGGACCACGGCCTTCAGCGCGACCTGGCAGGACGGCCGGGCCTGGCCCACGCTCGCCTTCGGCAACTACGTGGACCACTTCGACGAACAGCACCTCGCCCACTGCGCGCCCGGAGCCCTCTACCCGCCGGCCGCCGGCGACCGCGGCTTCGCCCCGGCGACGGCACTCGAGCCCGGTCGGTGCGCGCTATCGCTGCTCTTCAGCGACTGGGACCGCTCCGGCCGGCGCGACCTGCGGGTCTCCAATGATCGCCACTACTACTACAACGAGGGTGGCGAGCAGCTGTGGCAGATCCCCCTGGACGGCCCGCCCCGGCTGTATACAGCGCAGGACGGCTGGCAGCCTGTGCGGATCTTCGGCATGGGCATCGGCACAGCGGATGTGACCGGCGACGGCTACCCCGAGTACTACCTCGCGAACATCGGCTCTAACCGTCTGGAGACGCTCGCGTCCGGCCGGTCCGTGCCCGTCTTCGAGGACATCGCCTACGACCATGGGATCTCGGCGACGACACCGTGGATCGGCAAACCGGTGGACCCGTCAACCTCATGGCACCCGGAGTTCGACGATGTCAACAACGACGGCCGCCTCGACCTCTACATCTCGAAGGGCAACGTCGACGCCGCCGGCGACAGCGCGCTCAAGGACCCCAACGAGCTCTTCCTCGGGCTCGCCGACGGGACGTTCCGGCGAGCCGCCAGACAGGCCGGCATCCGCAGTCCCATCCGCACCCGTGGGGCCGCACTCGTCGATCTCAACCAGGATGGATTGCTCGACCTGGTCGAAGTCAACCGCTACGAGAACGTCAGCCTTCGGCGCAACCTCGGAGCTGGCACGGCCAGGAAGCCGAAGGCGATGGGCCGCTGGCTGGAGGTGAGACCCACCCAGTCGGGCGTGAACCCCGACGCCGTCGGCGCCTGGATCGAGGTCAGGGCCGGGGAGCAGCTGACCACGCGCGAGGTCACGGTCGGCGGCGGCCACGCCGGCGGCGCGCTGGGCCCGGTCCACTTCGGCCTGGGCCAGCAGGAGACCGCCGAGGTACGCGTCACCTGGCCCGACGGTGAGGTCGGTGAGTGGCGCGCTGTCGACGCCGACCAGGTGGTCACCGTCGAGCGCGAGACCGTTTCGGCACCGGGCAGCCGCGGGGCCGAGACGGGATGAGCTCCGCTCGGCTGGCGCGTGTCGAGCTGCCCGGGTTCGGCCTGCCCGCGCGGATGCCGACGCTCCCGCCCGAGCTCTACCAGGGGCGCGTGTCCCGTGCGCGCGAGGCGGCCCGCGCACGAGGCCTCGACGCGCTCGTGGTCTACGCCGACCGGGAACACAGCGCGAACATCTCGTACCTGACCGGGTTCGACCCTCGCTTCGAGGAGGCGATCCTCGTGCTCCGCGGTCGCGACGAGCCGACGATCCTGGTGGGCAACGAGTGCCAGGGCATGGCCGAGGCCGCTCCCCTGCCCATGCGCGTGGTGCTGCACCAGGAGCTCAGCCTCAACGACCAGCCGCGCGACCGCTCCCAGCCCCTCGAGACCGTCCTCCGAGCCGAAGGGCTGGAGGCCGGCACGCGCGTCGGCATCGCCGGCTGGAAGACCCTCTCGCGGCCCGATCGGCTGGAGGCACCGGCCTACCTCGTCGACACGGTCCGCGAGCTCGTGGGCTCGGACGGCTCGGTCGAGAATGCCAGCGGCCTCTTCAACGACGCGGCTGACGGCCTGCGCACGGTCAACGAGGTCGAGCAGCTGCTGGTGTTCGAATACGCGGCCTGCCACACCTCAGAGGGCGTGAAGCGGCTCCTTCGCGGCCTGCGTCCCGGCCTCACCGAGCAAGAGGGCGTGGCACTGCTGGGCTGGAACGGCATGCCCCTCTCGTGCCACCTCATGCTCAGCTCGGGGCCGCGCGCCTCGCTCGGCCTGCTCAGCCCGACCGACCGCGTCATCGAGCGCGGCGACCGCTTCACCACCGCCTTCGGCGTCTGGGGGGCGCTGAACTGCCGCGCCGGCTTCGTGGTAGCGGACGCATCGGAGCTGCCCGCCGGCATCGCCGACTACGTCGAGCGCCTCGTCGCACCGTACTTCGAAGCCGTCGCCGAGTGGTACGCGGCGCTGCGCGTCGGCCAGCGCGGCGGCGTGCTGCAGGAGATCGTCGACCGCCGACTCGGCGACCCGTTCTTCGGGATCTTCCTCAACCCGGGACATCTGCTCCATCTCGACGAATGGGTCGCTTCGCCGGTGCGACGCGGTTCCGAGATCCCGCTCCGCTCGGGCGCGGCCATGCAGTGCGACATCATCCCCGCCACGGGCAGCGACTACTTCACGACCAACATCGAGGACGGGATCGCCCTGGCAGATCGTGCCCTGCGCAAGGAGCTCGCGGCCCGTGACCCGGCCATGTGGAGGCGGGTGCAGCGGCGCCGGGCCTTCATGCGCGAGCAGCTGGGCATCGAGCTGCACGAGGATGTGCTGCCGCTGTCGAACATCCCCGGCTGGCTGCCGCCGTTCCTGCTGGACACGGAGCGAGCCATGACGCTCCGGCCCGACGCCTGACGGCCGTCTGACGGCGGGTGGTCCGGCGT
>JASFQX010000392.1:0-3265 GCA_050115215.1 Chloroflexota bacterium | reverse complement strand
GGCCACGATCCCCCCAAAGAGGAGTCCGATCCATGCTCTGGCCCATCCGCCTCGCGCTCCGAGTGGCCTGGCGTCTGAAGCTCATCGTCCTGGCTGCGGCCGCCGGCTTCGCGGTGGGCATGCTCCAGATCATCGTGGCCGAGCGGCGCTCGTGGGGCGTGGTGCCCGCCGACGCCGCCCGCGCGCTGCCCGGCGACGACCTCATCACTGCCCCCGACGTGAGCGACACCCGCAGCTTGCGCATCGACGCCCCGCCAGAGGCGGTCTGGCCGTGGCTGGCGCAGCTGGGCTACGGCCGCGGTGGCTGGTACAGCTACGACCAGATCGACATGGACGGCAGCAGTGCCGATGTCATCCTGCCGGAGTTCCAGTCCCTGGCCGAAGGCGACGTCGTGCCGACCTATCCGGACGGTGGCTTCGTGGCCCGCGTCGTGGAACCAGGCAAGGCGCTCGTGCTCTACCTCGATTCCGAGCTCGTGCACCAGCAGCTGGAAGCGGCGAGCGCCAGCGAGACGGCGGCCAGCGAGGAGCCGCTCGGGTTGCAGGCAGCCGGTGCGCTGGGCAGCATGAGCATGGCCGACTTCCGAGCCTCGTGGGCCTTCTCGCTCCTGCCCGAAGCGGACGGGAGCACACGCCTGGTCGAGCGCATGCGCTTCGCTACCGGCGGGGGCGGTGGCCCGCTCCAGGTCGCCACGCTGCCGGTGATGGGGCTGGGTGTCTTCGTCATGACCCGCAAGCACATGCTCGGCCTCAAGGAGCGGGCCGAGCGCGCCGCTCGCGAAGGCGGCCCAAGCGAGAGCTAGTCGACGCACACAGAGGAGGCCATCCATGTTCCGGCTGATCCGCTTCGCCTTCAGGACGATCATCTTCTTCAAGTTCATGGCCCTGGCCTTCAGCGCCGGCATGGGCGCGGCCTACCTGCTGCAGCTGCGCCAGCAGTACCGCACCTGGGGAGTGGTCGATGGCGACACGGGACGTAGCGTTCGCGGCGACGAGCTGGTGGCCGAGGCCGACCTCGTCGAGACCCGTGCCGTCGACATCGATGCGGCGCCCGATCGGGTCTGGCCCTGGCTGGCCCAGCTGGGCTATGGCCGCGGTGGCTGGTACAGCTACTCCGCGCTCGACCGTCCATGGGCCCCGACTGGCGGCCGGCTGGGCCAGAGCTCGGACACCATCCTCGACGAGTTCCAGGACCTGGCCGAGGGCGACCTCGTGCCGACCCACCCGCAAGGCGGCTTCGAGGCCAGGGTGGTCGAGCCCGGCAAGGCCCTGGTGCTCTACCTCGACGACGTCATGACTCGCGAGCAGTTCGCCCAGCTGATGACCGACGTGGCCGACGCCACCGAGGAAGCCGAGGAAGCGGCCGAGGAGCTCGAGGAAGCGGCCGAGGAGCTTGGGGAAGCGGCCGAGGAGGCCGGGTTGGCGGTCGAGGAGGGAGGCGAGCGGGGCGCCTCCGTGGACCTGGACGTCGACTGGGAGATGCCGCCCTACCAGGTCACCTGGGCCTTCGAGCTCGAGGAGCTGCCCGGCGGCCGCACGCGCCTGGTCGAGCGCCTGCGCGCCCACATCGAGGCGACCGAGATGCAGTGGCGAGCTCGTCCCTTCCTGGGCCTGGGCGCGTTCGCGCTCATGCGCAGCCAGATGCTGGGCCTCAAGCAGCGGGCCGAGCGGGTCGAACCCGAGGAGGTGTCCTGAGCCGAGGGTCCGGAGCCTGACCTAGCGGCCGCCGTCGGGCAGGGTGGACGCACCCTGGGGCAGGCTGAACCAGAAGCGCGTCAGGCCGGAGCTGGACTCGGCTCCCACGCGGCCACCCCAGCCCTCGACCAGCTGCTTGACGATGGCCAGTCCGATGCCTGCGCCACCGCGCGCCCGGTCGCGTGATTTCTCCACGCGGTAGAAGCGCTCGAACAGCCGCGGCAGGTCCTCGGCCGGGATCGACTCGCCGCTGTTGGTGACGCTCACCAGCACCGTGTCGTCGCGCTGATCGGCGGAGAGCACGACCGTGCCGCCCTCCGATGCGTAGCGCGCGGCGTTCTGCAGCAGGTTGGCGACCACCTGCGCGAACTGGTCGGGGTCGGCCCTGGCCGGCAAGGGCTCGGTCCAGCGTCGCTCGAGGCGCAGGCGGCGAGCCTCGAACGTCGGCCGGGACAGCTCCGCGGCCGCGGCCATCAGCGAGGCCAGGTCGACCTCCAGCGGGTGGGCCGTCTTGTGGGCCGCGTCGCCGAGCGCCAGGTCATCGAGCGAGCGGGCCAGCCGCACCAGGCGCTCCGTTTCCTCGAGCAGGGACTCGAAGGTGCCCTGGTCCGGCTCGATGACCCCGTCCCGGATGGCCTCGAGGTAGCCCTCGAGGTTGGTCAGCGGCGTACGCAGCTCGTGGGCGGTGTTGCGGATGATGTCGCGTCGCTGGCGCTCGCTCTCCTCCAGCTCGGCGGCCATCTGGTTGAAGGAGTCGGCCAGGCTGGCCAGCTCGTCAGGAGCGGCCCGGGGCACACGCACGCTGAGATCACCGCCGGCCAGGCGGCGGGCTGCGGAGCCGATGTCGGCGAGCGGCCGCGCGAGCATGCGCGAGAGGAAGATGGCCAGCACCACGCCGGCGATGATGGCGATGATGGTGGCCACCCAGAGCACGTCGCGGATCGACTGGTCGAACATGGCGTAGGAGGCCTCGGCGCTCTCGCCGTGCTGCATCATCAGGTGCGCCATGGCCTCGCTGCCGACGATGAGCACGCCGGCGGTGATGATGCCCACGGCCACCAGGGCCGAGCCGATGCCGACCAGCGCGATGCGCCAGGCCAGGCCCCGACCGAAGGCCGGGCGGTGGCCGTCCAGGCGCCTGCTGCCGCTGCTCACGGGCCGGCTAGGCCTCCTCCACGGGGGGTGCCGCCCGGTAGCCCACGCCGCGCACGGTCATCACGTAGCGGGGTCGCTCGGCATCGTCGCCCAGCTTCTCGCGCAGGCGCCCGACGTGGACGTCGATGGTGCGGTCGAGCACGTCCCCGTCATCGGAGCCGTAGACCGCATCGAGCAGCTGGTCGCGGGTGAGTGCCCGTCCGTCGGCTGCGACCAGCGTCACCAGCAGCTTGAACTCGACCGGCGTGAGCGGGATGAGCGCGTCGCCGCGCCGGACCTCGTAGCGCTCGGTGTCGATGGTGAGATCGTTCTGGGTGAGGGTGGCCGTGATCAGGGGCTTGGCCGGGGCCGGAGGTTGGTTTGCGCGGCGCAGCACGGCCTTGACGCGGACCACCAGCTCGGCCGGGCTGAAGGG
>JASFQX010000391.1:0-3269 GCA_050115215.1 Chloroflexota bacterium | reverse complement strand
GACGACGCCGCTGCGGTCGGCGACGATGCGTGTCCCGGCCCGAACCGCAGGCGAGGTGAACGTCTCGAGATCGATGCGCATGAGCTCGACCGGCGGACCCAGCGGCTGCCAGGACGCCACGACCTGGCTGTCCACCGGCCAGTGGAGTGACTCGCGGCGACGGGCCTCGCGCAGCGCTCGCAGGTCCACGCCGTAGCGCTGTCGCCAGCCCTCCACCATGGCCTCGTCGACGCGACTGGCCCAGCGGCTGACGCCGGGCACGGCAAGCGCCTGGACCTGGAGCCGCAGCTGGCGCGGGATGAGCCGGGCATGCGGCCGGAGCAGCCGCCGTCGGGCATCAAGGACCGAGCGCAGGATGTCCTCCTCGAAGGGCTCCACGCCGAGCGTCTCGGTGACCAGCAGGCTGGCTGGCTCGGGCAGGTCGATCTCGGTCGACCAGCCCTCGATGAGCGTGACCCGGTCTGCCACGCCGTTGGCCTCGAAGACGCGCTGCGCGACCGCCGCGATGTCGCTGGCCTCGACGGCATACGTGTGTCGGGCGCCGGCCTGCGCGGCGGCCACGGCGAGGATGCCGCTGCCGGTGCCCAGGTCGAGCACCACGTCGTCCGGCCGCACGCTGGCGCGGATGGCGGCCAGGTAGGCGTCGGTGCGCCGCTCGTCGTCCAGCATGCGCGCGTGCTCGGCCGGATCGGTCCAGCCGAACCGGGCGCGAGCACCACTTCGCTCATCGACGGCCACGATGGCGCCGGCGGTCAGCAGCTGCACGATGGTGGCCTCGATGGGCATCAGCTCGGGCTCCGGGCCAGGACGCGAGCGGAGCGCGGCCACGGCCTTGTCGAACGAGGCAGGGGGCGAGAACAGGGCCAGGATGGCGTGACCGTGCGGCCCCGCGTCCACGAAGCCGCCCAGCGGCGTCTCGACCAGCACGTGCCCCGCAGCGTCGGTGCGCGTTCGCAGTCCGGCGGCGATGGTCAGCGGGCCATCGGGGATGGCCGTCGTGCCGTCAGCGTCCTGCCCGCGAATCACCCCATCAGGATGACGCACAGCGCCCGAGCCGGCCGTAACGTTCTGAGCACGAGGCCGGCCCTGCGCCGACGCCGTCGGCGTGTCGACATGCACGTCGAAGTGACGGCTGGGCGGGCATCATTCACACTCTGGACAGGCCGCAGCTGTTTCGCTGGGCCCGACGCACGACAGGAGACCGACATGCTTGGTAGGGGCAGGCGGATGCGCCGACGCGGCCTGGTTGCGGGGGCAGCCATTGCCGGCAGCCGCAACGCGGCCGATCAGCAGGCCGCATACGACCAGGGCGTCGCCGACGCGCAGGCGTCCGCGCCACCGCCTCCACCTCCGCCGGCGCCCGCAGCACCGGCCCAGGACCCCATGGACGCGAAGATCGCCGAGCTCGAGAAGCTGGGCAAGCTGCGCGACGCCGGGGTCCTGACCGAGGAGGAGTTCGAGGCGCAGAAGGCCCAGATCCTCGCCAGCTAGCGAAGCCACCGTCGAGGAGACAGTCGACGAGGCCGAGGCAGACGCCGAGGTTCCCGAGTCGTAGTCACCCACGGCCGAGAGGTCGTACCAGGGCAGGAGGTTACCCATGGCCATCGGACCGATCCAGCTCATCGTGCTGGGCTTCGAGCACCCGGACTTCAAGGGCGAGGTGCTCGAGGAGCTCGAGCGACTACGCGAGAAGGACACCATCCGCGTCATCGACAGCCTGGCCGTCTACAAGGATGCCGCCGGCGAGGCCGTCGCCCTCGAGATGAGCAACCTGACCAGTGATGAAGCCATCGAGCTTGGCAGCAAGGTCGGCGCGCTCATCGGCTTTGGTGCCGCCGGTGAGGAGGGCTTCGAGGAAGGCGCCGAGATCGGCGCGGAGCTGGGCGAGTCGGGCGCTCACGTCTTCGACGAGGAGACCGCCTGGGATGTGCTCGAGAGCATCCCCAACGATTCCGCCGCGGTGATGCTGCTCATCGAGCACCACTGGGCCGTACCGCTGCGCAACGCCGTCGCACGAGCGGGCGGCTTCCGCATCGGCGACGACTTCATCAGCCCCTTCGACCTCGTCCGCATCGGCTTGATGGCAGCGGAAGAGGCCGAGCAGATCGCCGCGCTGGAGCAGGGGGACGCAGCCGGCTGACCGATCGCCCGGGACCGGGCGCGGCATGCAAGCTCAGTAGAGGGCGGGTCCCCGACAGGCCCGCCCTTCGCTGTGCACGAGGCGGAGCACGGGACGTTGTGAGTGCGTCCGGCTGGCGCGCCACGCGACCTGCCGGGGTCGAGTTTTCAGCCGGTCCGGATGATGCGAGAGCACCCCGTCCGCCGCATGGTTGGCCCGTCGGCTCGCGCCTGACGGGGCCGGCATCCGAGGTTGAGATGTCGTCGGCCGGGAGCAGCAAGGAGAGAACACGATGGTCGTGAAGAAGCTCAGCGTGCAGGAAGTAGAAGAGGAGGTCCTTGCGCCGGCGTATACGAACCGGATGGACCTGGCGCCCATGCCCAAGTACCGCCTGCCGGACCACGGGGCCACGCCAGAGGTCGCCGAGCGCCTGATCCACGACGAGCTCATGCTCGACGGCAACGCGCGCCTCAACCTCGCCACCTTCGTCACCACCTGGATGGAGCCGCAGGCGGAGCAGCTGATGGTCGAGGCCTTCGCCAAGAACATGATCGACAAGGACGAGTACCCGGCCACCGCGGAGATCGAGCGGCGCTGCGTCAACATCGTGGCGGATCTCTTCCACGCCCCCACGGAGGGCGATGCCGTGGGCGTGTCGACGACCGGTTCCTCGGAGGCGGTGATGCTCGCCGGCCTGGCCATGAAGTGGCGCTGGCGGCAGCGGCGAGAAGCGGCCGGTCTCGACGCCTCGAAGCCGAACATGGTGCTCGGCTCCAACGTCCAGGTGGTGTGGGAGAAGTTCTGCCGCTACTGGGACGTGGAGGCGCGCTACGTGCCGGTCGAGCGGGGCCGCTACGTCATCACCGCCGAGGACGCGGTGGCGGCAGTGGACGAGAACACCATCGGCGTCATCGCCATCCTGGGTACCACCTACAGCGGGGAGTTCGAGCCCATCAAGGAGATCCACGACGCGGTCGTGGCCAACAACGAGACCACGGGACTGCAGGTGCCGGTCCACGTCGACGCCGCGTCGGGCGGGTTCGTGGCGCCCTTCCTGCACCCTGACCTCGAGTGGGACTTCCGACTGCCCAACATCGTGTCCATCAACGTCTCCGGCCACAAGTACGGCCTCGTCTACCCGGGCATCGGC
>JASFQX010000390.1:0-3275 GCA_050115215.1 Chloroflexota bacterium | reverse complement strand
GTCGGGCCACCAATCCACGTTGGACACGCCAGCAGACGTGTGCCCACCGTGCACCAGCGTGGACTTGCCGGTCGCGTTCAGGTCATTGCCATCCATGTCGCACTCCCATCACAGCTCCATCGCCGGGCAGTCGCGTAGACGCCCCGAGGGCACATTATGCAGAAGCCTCGGCGCTGCAGGGCCGAGGGGCCGCGGCCAGCCGGGCGATGCGCTGCGCGGCTACGCGCCTCGAGCCCGGCGCATGGCCTGGATGGCCGCCAGCTGGTCACGGAACTCGTTGCGGATGACGTCGACCTCGTCAGAACGGAAGCCCAGCTCCTTGCCGATCTGGTTGAGCTCGGCGACCTCGGCCGCGCTGATGGTGTCGTCCGCCGCGCCCACGGCAAAGGCGGTGCGCAGCAGATCCTCGCGTTGCTCGCGGGTACTGTTCTGGGCGAACGACCTGGTGACCACGTAATCGTCGGTGGCGCCGTACAGCTCGGCCATGTTGCGTGCCATCTCCACCACCAGGACCGCCTGGGCGCCGGTGAGATGCCCCACCTCGATAACGGCCTTCTCCATGTAGTCCAGCTCGGCCGGGCTGATCTCGAGGTCGGCGTGGGCGGCCCGGGCGAGCACGTAGGCGAAGCTGGCGATGTAGCGCCGCTCGTCGACCGGGAGCGCCTCGATCTCACCAGCGATGCGGCGAATCGACTCGGAGTCACTGCCGGCGGACGCCGGCCGGCTGGCTTGTGGCTGCTCGGGTTCGTGGCCGCCGCCGAAGAGGCTGCGCAGGACCATGGGAGTCACCTCGATCTGGTGCTGGATGCGGGCGTGCGATCGGATCGTCGCGACAAGGGCTGCCGAGACGCTAGCACGGACTGACCTGCGGCGGGTGGCGGGCACCGACTACACTCGTGCGGTGAGCCACTCCCCCACCCCCGCCGGCGACGCCGCCGCGCCCCGCCGCGAAACGCCGCGGAGCCCGGCCACGCGCGACCTGGGCATGCGGGCCACGCTCCTGTTCCCCAACCGTGAGATCGTCGAGCGGTACTACGTCCCGCTCATCTACACCGCCTGTCGTACCTGCTACAGCGAGCTGGAGCCCCAGGACATCTTCGAACGGGCCACCGGCGGCCGCGTCGCCGCCGAGAAGCAGCAGGACCTCGTGCGCCGGGTCATCGACTCGGGGCACGGCTCGACCATCGAGCACATCGTCTTCACCTTCGCCATCAGCGGCGTGACCCGGACGTTGTCGCACCAGCTGGTGCGCCATCGCGCGGGACTGGCCTTCGACCAGCAGTCACAGCGCTACGTCAAGTACAAGGAGCCCAGCTACATGGTGCCGGGCTCGGTCAGCGACGCGGAAGACGAGGTCAGGCAGCGCTTCGAGGAGCAGCTCTCCGAGTCGCTCGAGGTCTACGAGGACATGCTCGAGGCCGGCATCCCCGGCGAGGATGCCCGCTTCGTGATGCCCAATGCCACGCGCACCAACCTGGTCATGACCACCAACCTGCGCGCGCTCATCCACATGTCGGGGCTGCGACTGTGCGTCATGGCCCAGTGGGAGATCCGCCGTCTGTTCCAGCTCATCCGCCACGAGGTCTTCTCGGTCAGTCCCTTCCTGGGCTCCTTCCTGGCTCCCAAGTGCGTGCCCCTGGGCTACTGCGACGAGGACCGCAACCGGGATGAGCACTGCCCTATCCGTCCGCACAAGGACAACGTCCTCGGCGCCTGGGCAGAGAAGAGGGCGGCCGCCAAGAAGGCTGGACGCGAGCTGCCGACGGTGTAGGGCGCCTGCGCGCGGTCCGGCGCCGCGCCGGCACGATGATCAGCCCAGCTCCGCGATGAAGCGTCCGATGACGCGCGCCAGGCGCGGCCCGGCCTCGTCGGCGGCGGCCACGACCTCCTCGTGCGTCAGCGGTGTGGGCGACAGGCCGGCCCCCGGATTGGTCACCAGCGACACGCCGCACACACGCATCCCGGCCCAGTGCGCAGCAACGGCCTCCATCACCGTCGACATGCCCACCGCGTCCGCGCCCAGGCCGCGGATCATGCGCACCTCGGCAGGGGTTTCGTAGGTGGGGCCGGTCAGGCCCAGGTAGATGCCCTCCCGCAGCTCCACGTCCTCGGCCCGCCCCGCAGCGTGCAGCGCCGCACGCAGCTGCGGATCCCAGACGGCGGTCATGTCGGGGAACCGCGGCCCCAGCTGGTCATCGTTGGCGCCCATGAGCGGATTGCGGCCGGTCAGGTTGATGTGGTCGGCCACGACCATCAGCGTACCCGCGCCAAAGGCCGGGTTGACGCCGCCAGAGGCGTTGGTCAGCAGCAGGATGGGCGCGCCCAGGCGGCCTAGCAGCAGCGCCGGCTCCACCACCAGGCGCTCGCTCAGGCCCTCGTACATATGCAGCCGCCCGCGCAGGCAGGCCACCGGCAGCCCGCGGAGCCGGCCCAGGATGAGCCGACCGCTGTGGCCCGGGACCGATGGTGCCGGCCAGCCGGGCATCTCCTCGAAGGGGATCTCGACCCCGTCATCGATCTCATCGGCCAGGCCGCCGAGACCGGATCCCAGGACCAGGCCCAGGCGAGGGCGCAGGTCTGAGGCGGAGCGCACGTGCGCCTCCAGCTGGTCGAGACGCCGGCTGAAGGGTACAGGTCGGTCGCCCATCGGGACATGCTCCTCTGCTGCAGGCTCACGGGTCCGTGCGCACCACAGGCCCGCGAGCGACGGCCGTACACGCAAGAGCCCGGAGCGACCTCCACGTTTCTCGGAGTCCACCTTGATGCGATCTCAGCGGGTCCCGAGATGCCGGTTCGCGTTGATGCGATCTCCGCGCCCCTGGCGTCGTGTATGGCCCCTCCGGGCAAGAAGGATGATGCCGCCGGCGTGGCCATGGGGTCAATCGAGTTGTCCACCAAGCGGACTGTTTCGCGGACCCGTCCATCCACGATTCTCCACCGTCTGTGGATGAATGGTGGACAACCCAGGCGCCCGCCCGTGGCTGACGTCAGCTGGCTCGTCGCCGGGCCCTGATCACGATGGTGTGCGCGTAGCGGTCGTGGAGACCTTGCTTGGCCGGGCTCTGGGCCATGGTGTAGAGCAGCAGCAGCAACCAGAGCAGGCCCAGCCCGCCGAGGATGAGGCCGATCGTGTTGGGCACGTACACCGCCAGCGACGCCAGCAGCGCCGGGATGCCCAGCAGGAGCCAGCGCACCGCCGACTGGCGCCACGAGATCAGGCGGCCGTCACCCTCGTCGCCGACGCGCAGGCTCAGCAGGCCCATCCCGAGCGTGGC
>JASFQX010000389.1:0-3277 GCA_050115215.1 Chloroflexota bacterium | reverse complement strand
TGTGACGATGGCTGCGCCGATGCCCTGGGCCATGCGACCGGCCAGCAGCATCTCCACGCTCGTGGACATGGCGGCCAGGGCCGAGGCGCCGGTGAAGGTAGCCACGCCGAGGACGAACATCCGGCGGCGTCCAAAGCGGTCGCCGAGGGCGGCGCCGGTGAGCAGGAACACGGCGAACGTGAGGGTGTAGGCGTTGACCGTCCACTCCAGCTGCTCGATGGTGGCGCCGAGCTCCTGGCGGATGACGTTGAGCGCGGTCGAGACGACGAGGTTGTCGAGCATGACCATGACGAGCGCCACGGACGTCACCGCGAACGTCCAGATGGCGAGTGATCGACCTTGCATGTGCTTGTTCTCCTTCTCTCTGGCTCGGGTCTGGATGGGGTGAGCGCGGGTATCGGCAGGGGCGGCGACGAGGTGGGGCGCATCGCGGGCTTATGTAGTGAGTGCTTACTAACTCTGGAGGTGAAAAAAGGGGACCGGCTCAGCCCTCCTCGCCGAAGCCGCCGATGCAGCCATCGCGGACCATCACGGCCCAGCCATCCGGGGACTCCAGGACGCCCATCGAGCTGGCCACGTTCATGAGCATGCCGCGGCCGAGGAACGCCGCCAGCTGCTGCGGCGTCAGCTCGGTGTGGCGGATGATCTCGGTCACGAGCCGGCCGAAGCTGTGTTCCACCACGGCCTGGATGTCGGGGTCGTCGGTGCTGGCGTAGGCCTGCAGCTGGATGCCCAGGTAGCGCCGGTCGAGGACGAGCCGCTCGTAGGCCTGGCCCATCCGCCTGAGAGCGTCGTGCCCGTCGGTGGCCTCTTCGCCGGCTTCGCGGAAGACCGCGATGGTGTGGTCGAAGCCCCATCGCACCGCTTCCATGAACAGCTCCTTCTTGGTGCCGAAGAGACGGAACAGATAGGGCTGTGAGATCCCCACCTCGCGAGCGATGGTCTCCGTGGAGGTGCCGTGCAGCCCGGTCCGGCCGAAGTGGGCCACGGCCACGCGGAGGACCTCCTCGCGGCGCTCTTCAGCGGTGTGGCGGACGGCGGAGGCAGTGCTCATGGCGGGCAGGTTAGTGACCACTCACAAACTTGTCAACCCCCCCGGACCTCGACCGACTGATCGGCCAGCGAACCTGTCAGGCCTGGTGATGGATGCCGACGCTCGCCCGGGTGATGGATGCCGACGCTCGCCCGGTGACGGCTACAGACGCTCGCCCGGTGACGGCTACAGACGCTCGATCCGCCGGGGTCTGAGCCGGGGTCCGTAGCGCGGCGCCCGGACGCCTGCGCGCTCGATGAGGCGGACCACCCGCGCCCGCTGCCCGCGATACGGTTCGAGCAGCTCGAGCATGCGTGCGTCGCCGCCGCGTGGCTCGCCGGCCAGCGCCCAGCAGACCATGTGGGGCACGTGGAAGTCGCCCACGCTGACGGCATCGGGATCGCCGAAGGCCTGCCGCGCCACCTCAGCGGCGGTCCAGTCGCCGATGCCGCGCAGCGACCGCAACCGGGCCTGCGCCGCATCCGGCGGCATCGCCGCGGCCGCCTCCAGCCAGTCGGCTCGTTCGGCAGCCCGGATGAGCGTGATCGCGCGGCGCTGCTCGAGACCGAGCGGGTGCAGCTCGTAGTAGGGCAGGGTCGAGATGACCTCTGGCCGCGGCGGCAGCCGCAAGCGGCCCGGTCCCGGGGCCGGCTCGCCCCAGCGGCGCAGGATGCCGAAATAGGCTTGGTGGGCCTGTGCCGAAGTCACCTTCTGGCCGCACACCGCCGGCAGCAGCGCCGACCACACCGCGTCCGTGCGCCCGAAGCGCATGCCCCGCGAACGAGCCGCCAGCTCCCGCAGGCGGCCCGGGGGCAACACCAGCGCGCTCGGGTCGTCCTCGCATCCGAGCAGCCGGGGAACAGCCTCCGCCGCCAGTCGGGCCCCCGGTCCCCAGGCCATCACGCGCCAGCCCCCGACCCCGCGCGAGATGCGGGTCGTGGCCGGCCCGGCGGCGGTCCACGAGGCCCGCCAGACCACGCCCTGCTCGAAGCGGATGGTGGGGTCGCGGGGTCCATGGCGCAGCTCGCCCAGCGTGGCGACCGGGTCGACCTCGAAATCGAGCCGGAGCAGCTCGTCGACCGCCGGCATCGAGCGCTCGCCTCGGGTCTCGCTCACGCCGCGGTCGACGTGGCTTCGGACACGAAGGCCAGGTTCTGACCCAGCGACCACAGCGCCAGCACGGTCATGCCGACCATCAGCGCGGCCAGCGGCCACTGGCTCACGCTCTGGCCTGCCTGTCGCTCACGACGAACCGCGTTGTGGCCGAGCCAGGCGCCGACGACGTGTCCGATGACAACCGCGCTCACCTGCATCGTCCACACCACGGAGCTGGCGAGGAAGTCCTCGCGCGGTTCGAACTGGACCGTGCCGAAGAGGTCCCAGCCCTGCTGCAGGGGATCGGAGAGGGCCACCACGATGCGCTGGCCATCGACCAGCAGGTACGTGAGGTAGTGGGCCACGATGTAGCCGACCGCTACCGGCACGAGGCCGGCGCCCATGGCCATCAGACCCACGCGCTCCCCGACCAGCAGCACCAGCCCGACGACGAGCGCGAGGAAGCCAAGCAGGACGGCCGTGTCGATGATGACGTGCGACTCGCCCACGATGTCGTACCAGATCTGCGTCTGGCTGATGCCGTCCCAGATGACCGAGCCGGTGCCCACGGCCACGACCGCCAGCAGCGAACGGTCCCACGGCTCGCTGGTCAGGGCGCGACCGAACCCACGCCGCTGCACCACGCCATCCTTGCGCCGTCCGAGCACACCCCAGGGCGCCAGCCGGCCGAGCAGGCCGAACCACACGCTGAAGGCCTCGCCGTGGGCGCGCCAACGGACCTTGCCGTACCAGGCCATGCCGCCGAGCGTGACCAGGGTGTAGCCGATCAGCACCAGGCCCAGGGCTCGCCCGCTGCCGACCTTGGCCACCAGCTCGAGCCAGACGAAGAAGGTCAGGAGCACCACTGCCGGCCAGGCTCGTGTGCGCCGATGCCACGGAGCTCGACCCGGCAAGCGCATGCCGGTCGGGCGCAGGAGGGCCGCGAGCAGGTCGTGGAGCGTGGTGAACGGGTCGAGCCAGGCCCAGGCTGGTCCCAGCAGCGCGCTCACCAGGGCCAGTCCGACCCAGCCGAAGACCCACAACAGCAGCGAGCCCACCTCCGCGTCGCTGGTGCCCCCGGCCACGGTCTGGGCCACGACCCAGAGCCAGGCCCCCAGGCCGAGCAGACGCAAGGACCAGCGCACCGGC
>JASFQX010000388.1:0-3280 GCA_050115215.1 Chloroflexota bacterium | reverse complement strand
CGCCGAAGGTGGGCACCTCGAAGACGCCCATGGGACCGTTCCACACGACCGTCATGCAGTCGGCGAGCGCAGCCTCGAAGGCCGCCCGCGACTCGGGACCGATGTCGACAGCGGACCACGAGTTGGGGATCTTCTTGACGGGCACGATCTTGTGCTCGGCACCGCGAGTGACCTCCTTGGCCACCAGCACGTCGGTCGGGAGCAGCAGCTCCACGCCCTTCTTCTCGGCCGTCTTCATGATGCGCGTGGCGTCCTCGACGCGATCCTGCTCGAGCAGGCTCTTGCCCACGGTGTAGCCCTGGGCCACGAGGAAGGTGTTGGCCATGCCGCCGCCGATGACGAGCTTGTCCACGCGCTCGACGAGCGAGTCGAGGACCTTGATCTTGTCCGAGACCTTGGCTCCGCCGATGATGGCGGCAAAGGGCTTCTGCGGGTCCTCCAGGAGGGCGCTCAGATTGCGGATCTCGCGCTCCATGAGCAGGCCCGCGTAGGCCGGCAGGATCTCGGCCACGCCGACGGTGCTGGCGTGGGCGCGGTGCGCCGTGCCGAAGGCGTCGTTGACGTAGACGTCGCCGTAGGCCGCGAGCTGGGCCGCGAACTCGGGATCGTTGGCTTCCTCCTCCGCGTGGAAGCGGAGGTTCTCGAGCAGCAGCACCTGCCCCGGCTTCATGCGATTGACCGCGTCGGTGGTGCCCACGCCGATGCAGTCGCCGGTGGCAGGCACGGGTCGGCCGATGAGGTTGGACAGGTGCTGGGCCACGGGTCGGAGACGCAGCGAGTCGGTGACCTTGCCCTTGGGCCGGCCGAGATGGCTCATGAGCACGATCGAGGCACCGTGCTCGAGGAGGTACACGATGCTGGGCAGCGCGGCGCGGATCCGGGAATCATCCCGGACCCGGCCATCTTCGATCGGGACGTTGAAGTCGACACGCATCAGGACGCGCTTGCCCTGCGGGTCGAAGTCCCGGATGGTGAGCTTTTCCATGGTGATGCTCCGGTTGGCTCGGTGGGCCGGACCTAGAGGCGGTCACCCATGTACTTGACGAGGTCGGCGCAGCGGCAGCTGTAGCCCCACTCGTTGTCGTACCAGGCGAGGACCTTCACGAAGTTGCCACCGAGGCTCATGGTGCTGGCGGCGTCGATGATCGAGCTGCGCTCGTCACCCTTGAAGTCCATGGACACGAGCTTCTGGGTCTCGACACCGAGGATGCCCTTCATGGGACCCTCGGCAGCGGCGGTGAAGGCGGCGTTCAGCTCTTCGGCCGTGGCGTCCTTCTCCAGCTCGGCTGTGAAGTCGACGACCGAGACGGTGGGGGTCGGGACGCGCAGGCTGAAGCCGTCGAACTTGCCCTTGAGGTCGGGGATGACGAGCGCCAGGGCCTTGGCCGCACCGGTCGTGGTGGGGATGATGTTGAGGCCGGCGGCGCGCGCGCGACGGGGGTCCTTGTGGAAGACGTCGAGGACGTTCTGGTCGTTGGTGTAGCTGTGGATGGTGTTCATCAGGCCGCGCTTGATGACCCAGTTGTCATGCACGACCTTGGCCGCCGGCGCCAGGCAGTTGGTGGTGCAGCTGGCGTTGCTGATGATGTTGTGCTTGGCCGGGTCGTACACGTCCTCGTTGACACCGAGCACGATGGTCGCGTCCTCGTTCTTGGCCGGGGCAGAGATGAGGAC
This sequence comes from Chloroflexota bacterium, assembly GCA_050115215.1. Classification (GTDB taxonomy): domain Bacteria; phylum Chloroflexota; class Limnocylindria; order Limnocylindrales; family CSP1-4; genus JAFMJV01. Next base: position 1,606 of record JASFQX010000388.1, on the reverse strand, counting down.
CTTCTTGGCGCCGGCCTCGAGGTGACCGGCGGCCTTGGTGGCGTCGGTGAAGATGCCGGTCGACTCGATGACGATGTCGACGCCCAGGTCACCCCAGGGCAGCGCGGCCGGATCCTTCTCCTGCAGGACCTTGATCTCCTGGCCGTTGACGATGATGGAGCTCTCGGTGTGCTCGACGGTGCCGTCGAAGGCGCCGTAGGTGGAGTCGCGCTGGAAGAGGAGCGCGTTCAGCTCGACCGACATGAGGTCGTTGATGGCGACGACCTCCGCGTCGGGCGTGCGCTCGATGAGGGCCTTGAGCGACTGGCGACCGATGCGGCCGAAGCCGTTGATGCCGACCCGAGTAGTCATGGATGGGACTCCTTGCTTCACGCTTCGCCTGCCCGGCCGGGCGCCGGGGAGCGAGCCTCTCCTCTGGTGGATATGCCAGGTCAGCCGGTCACGGGCGTGACGATTCCCGGTCCTGACGCTATGTGGTGGCGCCCGCCGACACTGCGGCCGCGCCAGTATGGTCGCCTCTAGCTGGCCAGCTCCGGCAGGGCCGATGCGACGAGAGGAACCGTGCCGATGAGCCCGACGTCGTCGCCGAGCGCGGCCGGCACGATCCGCACCCGCGCTGCCTGGGTCCGGAACGCAGACTCGGCCACAGCCGTCCTGGCCGGTGAGATCAGACGCTCCCCCCACGCGAGCGTGATGCCTCCGCCAAGGATGACCGCGTCCGGTCCGAAGACGTTGACGATGGAGACCACCGCCACGGCCACGGCCCGTCGAGCCCGGTCGATTATGACGCCTGCGGCGCCATCACCCAAGTCCGCGGCACGCCACACGTGCTCGGCGCTCAAGGGGGCAGGCGCGATCTCGCCGGCGATGCGGCGCAGCTCGGGCGCCTCCTCGCCGGCGTCGAGCGCGGCCCGGGCACTGGCGGCGATGCCGGTGCCGCTTGCGAGGGCCTCGAGATGGCCAACGCCACCACAGGCACACGTCGGGCCGTCCATGTCCACGGTCATGTGGCCCAGCTCGCCACCCACGTGGTCGGGACCCACCAGCGGGCGGCCACCGCTCAGCACGGCACCGCCGACGCCAGTGGAGATGGTGAGATAGACCAGGTCGCCCGAACCCGCTCCCGCGCCGAAGTCGCGTTCGCCGAGGATGTCGACGTTGGTGTCCTTGCCCATGGCCCAGGGCAGGCCGAGAACTTCGGCCACGGTGGGCGCGAAGGCGAAGCCCCACCAGGCGCCGCGCAGGTTGGGCGGGTCGATGAAGGTGCCAGTGATCGGGTCGAGCGGTCCCGGGGCGGCGATGCCCACCGCCACCGGCTCCGCGCCGCCGCCGGCCAGGTGCTCGTCTCGCACGGCCCGCAGCAGCTGCAGGCAATGGTCCACGACGGCCGGCATGCCCTCGCGCGTGGGGTTGGTCCCGGCGCGACGGGCGGAGAGTCGACCGTCCGGGGTGACCACCGCAGCCCGGGCGTTGGTGGCCCCGAGGTCGAGCGCCAGCACCGGGCCGACGAGCGTGGCGGAGTCGTGGGCGGCCGGCATGTGGACCTCGCTGGACAGCAAGTGACCCCGGTCACGACGACCGGGGTCACCGTTGCGTCCCAGGAGCG
>JASFQX010000387.1:0-3281 GCA_050115215.1 Chloroflexota bacterium | reverse complement strand
CACGCTGTGGCCGCTGCTGTGGTCCGCGAGCCGAGGACAGCCAGGAGCGCTCGCCACCAGTGGACGCCGCAGCTTCCTGATCGGCGGTGCGGTCGCCATCGTCGTCATCCTGCGCGCCATCGATGTGGTGAACCCGATCGTCATCGTGTTCATCGCGGCCGGTGTGGTCGTCATCGAGCTGGCGTTCCGACTTCGTGGCGACTGAGCGCCGTGGGCCACGTGTCCCTGACGGGCGCACAATGGCCGTGGCATGAAACGCGATCGCAGCACCGGGAACCGATCTGACTACGCGGCCATGAACGGCTGGGACCAGCCCTACCCGCGGTTCGCAGAACAGGATCAGCCGGTCTACGTCGGCTCAACCACGTTCGGCAAGCGACCGCTCGTGGTGGACGCGGCCGCGCTGCTGGCGCGAGCCCCAGACGCGGCGATCGTGGGGGCGCCCTTTGACGACGCGGTGAGCCACCGGTCGGGTGCCAGGTTCGGACCCCGGGCCATCCGGGACGGCACCTACCAGGTCGGGGCGCAATCGCTGCAGCTGGACATCGACGCCTGGGAGCATCTCGACGTGGTCGACGCGGGTGATGCCGACGTCGTGCCTGCCTGGCTCGATCGCGGCCATGCCGTGATCTTCGAGAAGGTGCTGGAGGTCGCCCGGAGCGGTGCCGTACCCATCATCCTCGGCGGGGACCATTCCATCACCTGGCCGGCCGCCAGCGCCATCGCGCAGACCCACGCCCCGCGCTCGATCGGCATCGTCCACTTCGACGCCCACGCTGATGCGGCCGACGCCACGTGGGGCGTGCTGGCTGGTCACGCGACGCCCATGCGTCGGCTCATCGAGTCCGGCGCGGTCGCCGGGCGCAACTTCGTGCAGGTGGGATTGCGTGGGTACTGGCCACCGCAGGAGGTGCTCGACTGGATGGCCGACCAGGGCATGCGCTGGCACCTGATGCGTGAGATCGAGGAGCGTGGGGCGGAGGCGGTCGTCGACGACGCCATCGCGGAGGCGCTGGAAGGCCCGGAGCTCGTGTACCTCTCGGTCGACATCGACGTCCTGGACCCGTCCATGGCCCCTGGCACCGGCACGCCGGAACCAGGGGGGCTGCTCAGCCGCGAGCTGTTGCGGGCCGTTCGTCGCATCGTCGGTCGTGTTCGGCTCGCCGCCCTGGACATCGTGGAGGTGTCACCGCCATTCGACCAGGCCGGCATCACGGCCATGGCCGCGCACCGGGTGGCGATGGAGACGCTGAGCGCCTTGGCTGTCCGCAAGCGCGACGGCCAGCAGGTCCGCTTCGACGCGCTCGCATGAGCGAGCCGCTGACGACGGCTGAGCGGGCCGCGCGGCTGGCCCGCTACTACGACCTGGACCTGCTGGACGTGGCCTACGACGCGGAGCTCTACCAGGAGCTGGCCCACGACACGGGCGGACCAGTGCTGGAGCTGGGCGTGGGCACCGGGCGACTGGCGGTACCGCTGGCCCTGGCCGGCCACGAGGTGCTCGGCGTCGATCTCGACACGGCGATGCTGGACCGTGCGCAGCGCGCCTGGGAGAGCGCACGAGGCGCGGCCGAGCCCCATCGATTCACGACAGCCCTCGGCGACTTCCGCTCGTTCCGCAGCGACCGTCGCTTCCGGCTCGCGCTCATGGCCGTGAACACGTTCCTGCTGGCGCCGGACGACGCTGCGCGGTTGGCCATCCTCGAGACCATGCGGCTCCACCTGGCACCGGGCGGCGTGGCCGCGATCGAGGTCGGGACGCCCGGCCAGGACGAGCTCGATCGCTACGATCGTCGCCTCCAGCACGAATGGGTGCGCCTCGATCCCGAGACCGGCGAGGTGGTCAGCAAGACCATCAGCGCCGATTATGCGGAGGACGAACGCACCCTCCAGCTGACGCAGATCTACGAGTGGACGCCGCTGCATGGCGGGCCCCTGGGACGGGTCGTGCAGGTCGATCTGCTGCACCTCGTGTCCGCGGACAGGCTCGGAGAGCTGGCGCGAGCATCCGGCTTCGGCGTGGTCCGACTGTGGGGGGACCATCGTTCCATCCCCTATGGTGCTACCAGTCGCCGGGTCATCATCGAGGCACGATTGGTATAGTCCGCCCGTGGCTACCGACGATCAGATCCGCCTGCTCCTGGTCGAGGACGTCCCGCAGGTCTCGCAGTACGTCCGCAACCTCCTCCAACATCAACGCCAGGTCCGCCTGCTCGACACCGTCACCGACGGCCGCGTGGTCCTCGACCAGTTGCGCGAGCTACGCCCTGACGCACTCATGGTCGACGCTCTCCTGCAGGGCAAGGTCAACGGCCTGGAGGTGGCCGAACAGGTCCGGCAGGCCGGCATCAAGATCCCCATCATCATCGTCACCGTTCCCCAGAAGCCGGTGAAGGCCGGGGAGGGCATGGGCATCACCGAGGTGCTCTCGATGCCGTTCTCCGGCTACGAGCTGATGACCGCTCTCAATCGGGGCAGTGCCCGCTACCGGGCCAGCGCACCGAGCGCCATGTCGCGCTCCTACGTGGTCTATTCGGGCAAGGGCGGCGTCGGTCGGACGACGATCGCCTACAACACGGCCGTGCAGTTCGGCCAGGTGCCCGGCGTCCGGGTCGTGCTCATCGACGGCGACCTCCAGTTCGGTGACCTGCGCGGATTGCTGCGTGTGCCCGACACGGCGCCGTCGATCCTGCAGCTGCCCACCGACCGCATCGCCGAGAGCGATCTCGCCTCGGTGCTGTGGCGAGACCCGTCCGGCATCGACCTGCTGCTGGCACCCCCGCGCGTGGAGCAGGCGGAGATGATCACCGCGCGCGACATGGAGAAGATCATCTCGCTGCTGCGCCGCATCTACAACGTGGTCGTCATCGATTCGCCGCCCGCGATCTCCGACACCACGCTGGCCTACCTTGACGATGCCGACAGCATCATCAGCGTGGTCACACCGGACCGCAACTCGGTCCGCGCTGCGCGCCTGGCAGGCCAGTCCTTCATCGCGGCCGGGATGTCGCCGCAGAAGATGATGCTGGTCATGAACCGGGCCGGCAGCCCGGGCATCAAGCCCGAGCAGATGGCCGCGGAGCTGGGTCGGCTGCCGGACGTGGCCATCCCCGACGATCAGCAGCTCATCAAGGCCACCACCGCCGAGGGTGTGCCCTTCGTGCTGGCTCAGCCCCAGGCCAAGGCCAGCGTGGCCATCGCCGGCATGGTGCAGCGGCTGAGCGCGCCCCCGGAGTCGGCCACCGCATCGCCCACCGCCGCCACGAGTTGAGCCCGATGGG
>JASFQX010000386.1:0-3287 GCA_050115215.1 Chloroflexota bacterium | reverse complement strand
TGCTCTCCATCGCCAGCGGCGTGGCCGAGGCCCGGCGCGCCCTGCACGTCGACCCGCGCACCTTCATCGGCGTAGGCCTGCTGCTGATGCTGTGTGCCGGGGTGGTGGCCCCGCTGGTCTACGGTGAGCCCTTCCTGACCGCCTACTGGTGGCCGCTCTCGTGGGGCAGCTACGAGGTCTCGGTGGGCACCCCGCTCATCTTCGACATCGGGGTCTACCTGGCGGTGGCCGGCACGATCCTGCTCATCGTCTTCTCGCTCGAGGAGGAGCCGGCATGACGCTGGTGCTGGCCGTCGTGGCCGGGTTCCTCTTCGCCGCCGCCGTCTACCTCATGCTCCGCCGCTCGGTGCTCAAGCTGGCCCTGGGCCTGTCGCTCCTGGCCAACGCCGCCAACCTCGTCATCTTCGTGGCGGCCGGGCTGACCCGGGGTGAGCCGCCCCTCGTTGCCGACGGGGCCACGGCCCCGCCACCCGACGCCGCCGACCCGTTGCCCCAGGCCATGGTCCTGACCGCCATCGTCATCAGCTTCGCCGTGCTGGCCTTCACCCTGACGCTGATTCACCGCGTCTACCAGGAGGGTGGCAGCGACGACGTCGACGACCTCAGCGAGGCCGACATCCAGTGAACGGGCTCGTGCTGGCGCCGGTGCTGGTGCCGCTGGTGGCTGCTGCGCTTGGGCTCATCGCCTGGCGACATCCGGACCTGCAGCGCTACGTGGCCGTCGGCGGCGCGGCCGTCCTGCTGCTGGCCGGGGTCGTCCTGCTCCTGGCCGTCGAGCGCGACGGCATCCAGACCCTGCAGCTGGGAAACTGGCCGGCACCCTTCGGCATCACCATGGTGGCCGACCTCTTCGCCGCCATCCTGGTCGTGCTGGCCGGCGTGCTGGCCGTGGCCGTCACGCTCTACTCCACGGCCACCATCGACCCCGGGCGCGAGCGCTACGCCTACTACCCGCTGATGATGGTGCTGCTGGCCGGGGTGTGCGGCACGTTCCTGACCGGCGACCTCTTCAACCTCTACGTCTGGTTCGAGGTGCTGCTCATCGCCTCGTTCGTGCTGCTGGCCCTGGGTGGAGAGCGGGCGCAGCTCGAGGGCGCGCTCAAGTACGTCGCGCTCAACCTGATCGCCTCGGCCGTGCTGCTCGTGACCATCGGCCTCGTCTACGGCCTGACCGGGACCGTCAACCTGGCCGACCTCGCCGGGCGCCTGGCGCAGGTGGAGCCTGACGGCATGGTCTACGCCGTCGCGGCCATGCTGCTCGTCGCCTTCGGCATCAAGGCCGCGCTGGTGCCGCTCTTCTTCTGGCTGCCGGCGTCGTACCACACCCCCCCGGTGGCGGTCGCGGCCATCTTCAGCGGCCTCCTGACCAAGGTCGGCATCTATGCCCTGGTGCGCGTCTTCACGCTGCTCTTCGTCGAGGAGATGGCCGACTTCCAGCCGCTGCTGTTGATCGTGGCCGCCCTGACCATGATCCTGGGCGTCATCGGTGCCGTGGCCCAGCACGAGATGCGTCGGCTGCTCTCGTTCCACATCATCAGCCAGATCGGCTACCTGGTGATGGGCCTGGCGCTGTTCACTATGAGCGCCCTGGCTGGGCTCATCTACTTCCTGGTGCACGTGGCCCTGGCCAAGTCCACGCTCTTCCTCGTCGCGGGCGCGGTCAAGCAGCTGACCGGCTCCTTCGAGCTGTCCAAGACCGGTGGGTTGTGGGCCCTGAAGCCGGGCCTGGCGATGCTCTTCGGCATCGCCGCCATGAGCCTGGCGGGCATCCCGCCCTTCAGCGGGTTCCTGGCCAAGCTGGCGCTCATCGAGGCCGGCCTCGAGATCGATCGCATCGTCATCGTGCTCATCGCCCTGGGCGTGAGCCTGATGACGCTCTACTCCATGCTCAAGATCTGGAACGCGGCCTTCTGGAAGCCGCTGCCCTCGGACCTGGAGCCCTTCGCCGATGGCGCGGCCGCGGTCACCCGGGAGCGCGTGGCTGACACGCGCCTGGCGCTGATGGTCGTGGCACCCATCGTCTTCCTCGTGGCCTGCTCGCTGGCCCTGGCCCTGGCCGCCGGCCCGGTCTTCGATCTGGTCGACGCGGCCGCGCTGCAGCTGATGGAGCCGGCCGCCTATGTCGAGGCCGTGATGGGAGGCACCCCGTGAGCGTCAAGCGCAACGGAAGCCAGGGCCCACGCAGCGCATCCGCCGCCACGATGTTCGCCTTCAACCTCGTGCTGGCCCTGGTGTGGATGGCGATGACCGGGCACTTCGACGTGGCCAACCTGGTGCTCGGGTTCACCTTCGGCTATGTCGTGCTCCTGCTGCTGCAGCGGGTGATCGGGCCCTCGCGCTACTTCACCAAGTCGTTCGTGCTCGTGCGCTTCACCCTCTTCTACGTGCTGGAGGTCATCCGCTCCAACGTGCGCGTCGCGATCGACGTGGTCACGCCCGCGTCGCGTGCGCACCCGGGCATCGTCGCGGTGCCCCTCGAGGCTCGCACCGACACCGAGATCGCGGTGCTGGCCAACCTCATCACCATGACGCCGGGCTCGCTCGCGGTGGACGTGGCCGACGATCGCTCGGTCATCTTCGTGCACTCCATGTTCGCCGAGGATCCTGACGCGCTCGTGGCCTTCGTCAAGGACGACCTCGAGCGCCGGGTGCTGGAGCTGCTGCGATGAGCCTGCCCCTCGACGGTGTTCCCGACCTCGTCATCGAGCTGTCGCTGCTGGCGCTGACCATCTCGCTGGCCATCACCTTCGTGCGCATCGTGCGCGGGCCCAGCCTGATGGATCGCGTCGTGGCGCTGGAGCTGACGGCCAGCCTGGTGGCAGGCATCGTGGCGGTCTACGCCATCGGGACCGACGACCCGGCCCTCATCGACGTGGCTATCGCGCTGGCCCTGGTGGCCTTCATCAGCGCCGTGGCCTTCGCGCGCTACGCCGAGCGAGCGAGGCAGCGATGAACGATCTCATCGCCACCGTCGCGGTCGTGCTGGGGGTGGGGTTGGGCGTGCTCAGCGCCGTGGGTATCGTGCGCATGCCGGACGTCTACGTCCGGCTGCAGGTCGCGAGCAAGGCCTCCTCGCTGGGGATCGCCCTGCTGGTGCTGGGGGTGGCCGCGCACTTCGACGATCTGGCCGTGACCGTCCGGGCTCTTCTGGTGGTCGTCTTCCTGTTCCTCACCGCCCCGGTCGCGGCCCACGTCATCGGGCGCGCGGCCTACATCGCCGGCGTGCCCATGGCCGAGGGCTCCGAGTGTGACGATCTGGCGGGCTGCTACGACCTGGAGACCGGGCA
>JASFQX010000385.1:0-3296 GCA_050115215.1 Chloroflexota bacterium | reverse complement strand
ATGGCCCCCACCTCCCATGGGCCGCCGCCAGTGGCTAGGCACGACTCGGGCGACCCCTGCCGAAGCCGTGCCGCATCGCCTACTTGTCAGGCATAGGGCCACAGAGTTGGGGTGGAGTTCAAGCGGTGGAGGTCATGAACGCTCGCGGCGATGAGCGTGGTAGGTGGTCGGGTCCTGGTCGGGTGGTGGTCTGGTCGGGCGGCTGCCGCCACCATGAAGTGGCCCGCTCGAGTGGGGACGGCTTCGTCACTGATCTAGACTGGTCGGGCGACGGGGGGCCGAGTGGTCGCCACAGGGAGGGCCCTCACGATGGCCGAGCACCCCAACGCCGCGCTGATTCGCAAGTCCATCGAGGCCATGAACGCCAAGGACTTCGCCTACCTCGACTCGATCATGGCCGACGACATCGTCTGGCACATCATCGGTGCCGCCGAACCCATCCGGGGCAAGGAGGCAATGAGTGCGTCGATGGGCGGTGACCGTGGCTTCGATATCACCGTCGATCTGCACGACGTGACCGCCAGCGACGACCATGTCGTGGCGCTCGTCAGCGCGCATGCGGTCCGCGAGGGCAAGACCCTCGACTACAACACCGCCGAGATCTTCCACGTCAAGGACGGCAAGGTCACCGAGCGGTGGGCCTTCTCCGACGACACCGCCCGCATCAACGAGTTCTTCGCCTAGGCATCGGCCCGGCGGAGGTCACGACTCGCCGCGATCCCCCTCCGACACGAGCAGGGGCCCGCCCCTCGCGGGACGGGCCTCCTTCGAGGCCTGGTGTGTCCTACTCCTCGGGCGATGTCTCCGGGAACGGTGGCACCTCGCCCGGGAAGACGAGGCCCTCGAACGGCTTCGTCGGTGCCGTCCGGCCCGACCTCGATATCGCCCATCGCGGCCCGGGGATCGTCTTCGGCGTCGGGCCAGTCATATCGGTCCCCATCCCCAGGGCGGTAGAACGCCTCTGGCCGGAAGGACCACACGGAGCCGTCGAGTCCGGCCGCGATGCTGTGATGGGTGCCGATCAGGTCCATGTCGCCGACCCGGTCGATGGTTGGCTCGGACTCAAGGTCCCGCACTCCGCCGCTCAGCACCCGGAACACCCCCGGCTCGACCTCTTCGGTGACGAGGTCCACACCGGGCAGGAGGTCGGGGGTGGTGGCTGTGGCCTCGACGTCTGTCGTCGGCTCACTCGTCGCGGCAGCGGTCGGCTCGGCCTGGGCGGTCGCCGATGCTGATGCGCCGACGGCTGGGGTCGATCATCGCTCGGCTGCTGTGTCAGGACTCCGCTGAGCAGGAAGCCGCCGAACAGCGCCAGGAGGGCACCGGCGACGACGAACTTGGTCGCGCTGAACATGGACTGGAACCTCCACTTGGGGGACTGGGTGGTGGTGATGGCGGTAAAGATCGCGGCGTCATCGACGACCGGCTCGGGACCGGCGCGACGCTGCATCTCGTCCGCCACGAGGCGTTCGAAGACGTTGCTGTCATCCATCCGTCAGTTCCTCTCGGAAGTGGTCGAGTAGTCGCTTCAGGCGTTGGCGGATGGCTGCTGGCGATGATCAAAGCGCGTTGGCGATCTCCGTGGCGTCGAAGCTCGCGACGTAGCGCATTGCGAGCAGTGTGCGGTCGTCCACGTCGAGCTTGGAGACGGCGGCGCTCACGTCCAGCGCGGCGGCTCCGGTGGCCGGATCGATGCCCCCGGGCTGGCGGGCAGCGTCCGCGTCTGTCTCGATGGTCGCTTGCCGGCGACGCTTGCGGAGGATTTGCCTCGCCTCGTTGGCCGCGACCGTCACCAGCCATGGTCGGAGGTGGCTGGACTCGCGGACGTTCCCGAGCTTCCTCCACGCGATGAGCCATGCCGCCTGGGTCGCATCCTCCGCAGGGGTCTGGCGTTGTATGGGTGATCTGGCTCGCGGCGCTCAGCGTGCTAGCTGGTCGGGTCCTGGTCTGGTTGTGGTCTGGTCGGCAGCGATGTGCCGAGGGTTGCGGGTCACCTCGGGTACCGGGCGACGAAGTCGAGGATGTCCTCTGGCAGACGGCGGTCGGTGAAGACCTGTTCGTGACCCTTGCCCGCGTACAGGCGCAGGGTGCAGTCGGGGATGAGCCGCGCCGTCTCCTCCACGATGTCGGGTGGGAAGAACTCGTCCTGGTCTCCGCCGATGAGCAGCACCGGCACGCTGATCGTGGGCAGGATGTCGCGGCCATCGAACGCCCGGGAGGCTTCCGCCTCGACCAGCACGTCGCTGCGGAACCAGGGGTGGCGGCCCGTGGACACGAGTGGCCCCAGGATCACGCCGACGACCCGGTCGAGGCCCGGTATCCGGTTGCGCGGGACGAGCATCGTCCGGAACATCAGCGCACCGAGCTCACTGTTGCGGTCCTGGCTCTGGAGCAGGCCGGCCTCGAGGTCCCAGGCCAGGCTGCGCTCGCTGCCGCGGTAGCCGGAGACGGCGATGACGATGTGGCCGAAGCGGTCGGGGTGCCGAGCGGCGAGGGAGAGGCCGATATGCCCGCCGAGGGAGACGCACAGCGCGATATCGACCCGACCCCCGAACTCGTCGCGGATGAGCTGTGCGTAGTCGTCGGCCATGTCGGCGATGCTGTGGCCCTGGGGCATGTCTCGCTTCCTGGTGACGACCCACAAGCTGTAGCCGTTCCCGATGAAGCGACGGCGCAGGGGACCGAGCATCATGCCCATGAACCGGCCCCCGGGGGCGTTGTTGCCTGGACCGCCAGGGATGAACAGCAGTGTCTTGGGGCCACTACCCCATCGGGCGTAGGCCATCCCGTTGGGGAAGACGCCCGTGGCCGACTCAGGCAGCGCAGCCCAACGCCCCTTGTAGCGTGCCCACGCCAGCACTCCCACCATCGTCACGACCGTCAGGACGACGAACCGTCGCATCACGCCCCCCCTTGCTTGGCGGGTCGGGTCCGCCAGTGGCTCGGCACGGTCCAGGCGGCCAGGGCTGGGGCCGCGCGTCGTCGCCTCCCGCTACTGGAGCAAGGTGCCGCCTGCCTACCGCTTCCGACAAGAGGCGGGGGTCACTAAGGCTCGCGGCGCTGAGCGTGGCGGGTGGTCAGGTGGTGGTCTGGTTGGCGGCTGCCGCGAACCCTCTACGACGCGGGAAGAGGCCCGCCCATCGGCGGACGGGCCTCGCAGGGCAGCCATGCGGCGCGACAAGACCTACTCGGCAGCTTCGGTCTCCGGTGACGGCAGCTCCGGGAACGGCGGCAGTTCGCCTTCGTAGATGACGCCTTCGACGGCGACCGGGTTCTCAGAGAAGTCGATGAACAAG
>JASFQX010000384.1:0-3301 GCA_050115215.1 Chloroflexota bacterium | reverse complement strand
GGACCTTCGCGGATCTCGACCACGACGACGAGTGGCTGTGGCCCGAGCCGGTGCTGACGTACGAGGGCGCCCTGCTGCCCCATGCCCTCATCGTGGCGGGCCGGAGACTCGGCGACGCCAACCGACGTCGGGACGGCCTGGCCGTCCTCGACTGGCTGATCGAGACCCAGACGGCGCGGGGCGGCGTCTTCTCGCCCGTCGGCAACGAAGGCTGGTGGGAGCGTGGGGCCCCCCGGGCCCGCTTCGCGCAGCAGCCCATCGAGGCGACCGCGACGATCCTCGCTTCGTCCGCTGCCTTCGACGCCACGCGCGATCCTCGCTATCGCCGGGCCGCAGAAGCGGCCTACGCTTGGTACCTCGGGGTGAACGAACCAGGTCTGATGGTCGCGGATGGTGATACCGGCGGCTGCCGCGACGGCCTCTCGCAGGGACATGTGAGCGAGAACCAGGGTGCCGAGGCCACCCTGATGTGGCTGACCGCGGTGGAGACGATCAGGTCACTCCGGACCCGCTCATGGATGTCCCGGGCTCATCGACCACGACCGCAGCCGGTCGTCGTGAGGCACGTGCGACCATGACCGAATAGGCGGCCGGTGACATCTTCGCCCCCTCGTCACGCCGCCCGAGGACAAGGACGCGGCCATATCCCCGTGCCGGTCCGACGCCGGCCCGCGGCAGGTCTGGGCGTCCCGATGCCGTGTCGAACTTCCGCGATGATGCTCATCGCTCCGCGATAGACGGGTCTGGAACGTGTTCGGGCGGCTCGGCTACTTGCCGTCGTCGGCCGCTGTGCGTCGGAGCACGAGGTCGAGATTCCCGTCGATCGTATCGATGTCGATCGTCGCGTCACCGAATCGCTCATCGATGGCGGCCTCGACGAATGTCCGGAGTTCGGGACCTCCACCCACGACGTCGTCAGGTTCGGGCGACTCGACGAAGTCGATCGAGAGGCGCGACTCCTGACCTGGCCCCGTGGGACCCGGCCCGAAGAAGCGGATGCCGTATGTGTCAGGGATGCCGTTCTCGGCTCGGGCCGCGGACAGGGCGGCGAAGGCGTTGGGAGTGAGCGTGAACATGGTTTCCTACCTTCTTGGGCGGGTCTCGTGAGGCGCCTGGACGGCCAGGGCGAAGTCGTCCACCGCTGCCTTGCCGGCCGGGCCTTCGAGGACAGCCACGAACCGTCGATTGCCGACACGCACGACGAGGCGCGATGACGCGGGACCGCCGGAGGCGACGCTGCCTTCGAGGCCCTCGGTCTCGAGACTGACCATGTCCCACGGCGCCCAGAGCGTGACGAGGCCCTCGTGGACGGTGTCTCCGTGGTGGCCCACGACGCCGAGCCGTCGCTTGGAGGCGATGAGCACGGACCCCCTGTCGGCACCGTCGACGTCGACTGGGAGCGCGGTGACGACGTCTCCGTCGACCACGTCAGCACCGAGTTGCTCGAGCGGCAGCGACGTCAGGCCCCCGAGCTCCGAGATGCGCATCACGGTGCCTCGTGCTTCAGGCGTGCGGTCGCATCATGGTCGACGAAGCTGGAGTCACCCACGAGCGTATCTGGGGGTCGGTCTACTACTGACGCCACGACATAGTCGACGGTGCTGCCCATCGGGACGAAGGAGCCGTTGCGAGGGCGCGTGCGCACGATGTGTCCGGCATCAACGCCGTCAGCGTAGTCCACGCCGCGTCGCCCCGGGGTCAGACCTTCGGACCTCATCGACTCGACGGCCGTGGCCTCAGCGTACCCACGCATGTCGGCCACCTCGACGTCCAGACCGCTCCCGATCTGGAGGTGTGTTCTCTGCACCCCCGCTACGCGACCCCAAAGTCGCACGGGCCTCGCCGCGAGTTGGCGCAGGACCGTACCGACAGCGCTTGGGGTCAGACCCGTGGGCCACCGCCTTCGATCGGCCGCGGGGTCCGCCATCTCGTCGGTCGAGGTCGACTGGTGTTGCCCGCTGGCCGTGCTAGCGACCGGTGTGGACGACCCCGGCCTGCTGCGGTGGAGGGAGAGGCGGATACGCATGGGAAGACCTCATCGTCGTGGCTCCGCTCAGACCTTGTGCAGATCGGAAGGCGGATGGCACACGTTCGTCCGCCCACGATACTCGTGCTTGACATACTTGGCAACGTATAGCATTCTTATCACGTGCCCGACGACACCCCCGTCAACGAGAGCGACGCGAGTCGCTCCGAGTTCGAGGGCCAGCCCAGCGTCATCGGCGTGGTCCTCGCGGACTTGCGCAAGGCGAAGGGGCTCTCGCTCCGCGAGGTCCAGGAAGCGACCGGTGGCGCGGTCTCGAACGCGTACCTGAGCCAGCTCGAACGCCAGAAGATCAAGAAGCCGTCGCCCAACGTCCTGCGCAGACTCGCATCTGTCTACGGCGTCCCGTATGAGGCGTTGATGGAGAAGGCCGGGTATCTGCTACCCGACACCGACGGAGAGGGCGGGCGACGCCGGCGGCTCGCCGTGTTCGCGATCGATGATCTGACCGCCGAGGAGGAAGAGGAGCTCCTCAAGTACCTCGCCTTCCTTCGCTTCCGCGCTCATTCCTGACGACATCCACGCTGCACCTGGAGCCCTCATGACCTCAGTCCCTGCTGCCGCTCCGGCGGCGAGCCCCCTCCCGGCATCGCCAACGGGCGATGCCACGCCTGACCAGGCTCCGGTGTATCCGCACGCAAGCCCACTTGCGCCGACGCCCGAGGTCGTATCGAAGTCACACCTGGCTGTCGTCGACCGCCGCCGGCTCGCAACGGCGATCGTGTACTGCGAGGCGAACTTCGGTGCCGTCGACGGCAAGACCGCAAACGGGCTCGTCCGCCACTCCGAGAAGTACGACATCGTGGCCGTGATCGACAGCGATAAGGCCGGCCTCGACAGCGGCGTCGTGCTGGGCGATGGGCCCAACGCCATCCCCATCGTCTTCGACCTCGAGGCCGGACTCGCCCACGCGGACCACGTGCCGGACCACTTCATCTTCGGGATCGCGCCCTCGAGCGGGATGCTGTCGGACCACGAGCGGGCACTCGTGCTCAAGGCCATCGGCCTGGGCATGGATATCGTGAGCGGACTACACGAGTTCCTCGCTGATGACCCTGAGTTCGCGGCGGCCAGCGCCGCCAATGGCGTCCTCATCCGCGACGTCCGCAAGCCGCGAGCGACGAAGGACCTGCGGGTCTTCAGTGGCCGGATCTCAGAGGTCGAGTGCCCGCGCATCGCCATCCTCGGCACCGACTGCGCCATCGGCAAGCGGACGACCGCGACGGTCCTGACGAACGCCCTCCGGGATCATGGTCT
>JASFQX010000383.1:0-3310 GCA_050115215.1 Chloroflexota bacterium | reverse complement strand
TGCTCGAGGCCGTGGCCCACGCGCAGGACCGCCACGTCCGCGGCGGCCAGGACCACGTGCCCGAGCCCGGTCGCCACGTACCCGCCGATGGCACCGACCAGCAGCACGATCAGCAGGTTCGTCCAGTCGCCGCTGACGAGGGCGGCGACGATCCCCGCGACGAAGCCGACGACGGCGCCGGGCAGCCAGCCGAAGACGAGATCGAGGACCCCCTCCCCCTGGCGGTCGGCGTAGACCCATCGCCGGTACTCGTCGGCCGACATCGACCGGTAGTCGAGGTCGAGTTCCGCGCCAGCCGGGGATACCGGCTCCTCCGCCGGGATGGCGGCTTCCTGCCACCGTCCGAGCTCGACGAGCCCTACCGCCATGAGCTCGAGCAGCTCGCCACGGGGCAGGTCCAGGTAGGGCTTGCGTGTGGTGAGCGCCAGGCGATCGGCCTCCTGCAGCACCGTCACGGTCTCCGGCGCGAGATGTGCATCGCGCGGGGCACCGTCCCGACGGATGGACGCGTGAGCGCCCTCCATCAGGATGTCCAGCTCCACGTCGTCGAGGCCATCACCGGCCCACTCGAGGGTCGATCGAGCGGTCGCGAGAGGTGTCGCTTCTGGCCGGCGATCGCGCCGGTAGCGTGCGACGATCTCCTCCAGCTCAGGGGCCGGCTCCTCTTCCACGGACGATGACTCCGGCGCGCTCATCGCCTGATCATGGCCGGGCGTGAGCGTCATGCGATGCGCCGTCCACGCGTCCGTGCCCGCCGGCGCGACCGCTCGGCTGGCCGGGCTTCATGCGGCTCCAGGCGTAGGCGCTGACGATGAGCAGCAGGCCGAGCACGATGAGGGTGATGACGCGATAGGCGACGTCGAGCGACGAGAGGTCGACGAGGAAGACCTTGACGGTCGCGAGCCCGAGCACGGCCAGGCCGGCGATCCGGAGCTCGGCCTGCCGCAGGATCAGACCCGCGCCGAGGACCACCACGCCGACCGCCGTCCAGAGGACGCTCAGGGCCACCTGCGCCTCCTTGACCAGCTCGTCGAGCCGACCCCGATCGAAGACGCGCAGTCCGTAGGCTTCGCCCGCGAACACGTCCACGGTGCCGACCGAGAGCAGATAGAGGATGGCGCTACCGGCAAGCGCTGCGAGACCCACGACGATGGTCCTGGGCCAGTGCCGGTAGCCGATGCCGGCAACGACCGCGAGAGCGAGCGCCAGGCTGCCGATGCCCAGGCTCGCCTCGCTGGCCAGGAGCGGATGCGGCGGCACGCCACCGTATTCGACCACGAGCCGGTCCGGCGGCGCCTCCACGAACGCGAGGACGGCGAGCACCGCCAGAGCGCCGAACGCCATGCGTCGGTAGGAGAGGACGCCGGCGGCGTCGACCCGCGACATCAGGGCCGCACCAACGGCCAGGCCGGTCCAGACGAGCACGTACCTCGGTGAGGCGATCTGGGTGATCGACACCACGCCGATGACCAGGCCCGCAGCGAACAGACCCCGGCGCAGGTTGGCCGCACCGCCGGCCACGACGCCCATGGCGGCGAAGCCACCGGCGAGGGCGAGCGTCGCCAGCCCCGCCTGGTCGGTGAAGGGCACCTCCGGCAGGCGGCCCTGGTCGATGACGAGCAGGAGCGTGCCCGCGAAGGCCAGTCCCGTCGCGATGGCTGCGGCTGACAACGGGGCATAGGCCGCGATCGGAGCCGTGTCCTGTGTCGGTCGGATCCATTGCAGAGCCGGTCCCAGCCGCCAGCGGATGCGGCGTTCCGGCAGGTAGCGGATCCAGCGGGGCGCCCCGGTGGCGATGACCGCGATGGCCATCCAGGCCGCAACCGTGACAGCGTCATTCACCAGCAGGTAGGTCAGCGGCACTGCCGCCAGGCCCACCAGTCCGGCCAGCACGAGCTGGAAGGCCCGCACCGGGACCGTGATCATCGAGACGACGGAAGCAGCCACCAGGAAGACGAAGGCGGCCACGACGCCCTCGACCGAGCCGGAGGCGGCGTCGAGCTGCATGATGTCGGCGAGCGGACTGAGGAGCAGCGCCTCGTAGGCGAGTCCCACCGAGGCGATCGTGAAGAGGATCGTCGCGGTGATGAGGGCCGGCCCGTGGGCCCGGCGGCCGGCGAAGAGGGCGAGCGCAGCCGCCTCTGCCGTCCACACCACGGCCGTGGCCGGGGCGTCGAGCAGCAGCGGCACGGCGCCACTGGCCATGGCGATGCCGTAGGCACCCGCGAGCAACCCGAAGGGGTCGAGCAGGCCGCGGCGAGCCGCGAAGAAGGCCGTCACCAGGCCGTGGAGCGCGGCCAGCGTCAGCAGGAACGCGGCCCGCTGGGCGTCCGCCTCGAGCGCGATGAAGGCGAGCCCGGTGACCGTGGCACCGACCACCAGGAACAGCGGTGCCGAGGTGATCGAGAGCGCACGGCGGGCGCTGCGGAAGGCCTCGCCGCCGGCCGCGACGGTCAGCACCGTCCAGTAGCCCAGGAGCGCCACGACGCTCAGCGTCGCCTCCGGCTCGGTCGCGATCCACTGGTAGAGCTGCGGCGCGGACAGCACGAAGGCCAGCGGCGGCAGCCACGGCCAGGTCTGCCACAGCGAGACGACGGCGATGCCGACCAGCGCCACGGCCATGTAGGCGACGGTGAGGAGATCGGGTTCGGCGCCCATGACCGGGGGCGCGGCCATGGCCGCAGCCAGGCCGAAGCCGGCCACGACCTGCGACCTGCCCCTGACCGCGATGAACGTGGCGACGCCGGCCGCCAGGAACACGCCCAGCAGCGCGGCCGGCGGTTCGGCCAGCTCGTAGAGCGAGGTCGCGGCGAACAGGGACAGGCTGATGACCGCGAGTCCGACCGCGGTCAGGACGTGGCCCACGATGCGCTCTCCGCGGAAGAGCAGGAACCCGCCCACCAGCAGGCCGATCGAGCCCCCGGCGAGGCCGAGCGCGACCTGCATCTCGGGGCCGATCCAGCCGCGGCTGAAGGCGAGGCTCAGGAAGAACACCGCGCCGAGCAGCAGCGCCGCACCACCGACGAGCGCCAGGGCCCGTCCGGCGAGGCGTTCCTCGATGTCGCGCAGGTCGATGAGCGGCTCGCTCGGCGCAGGCGTCGGGAGGGGGCGCACGAACGGGACGTCAGCGGTCGCCGCGGCCTGGAGCTTGCGCAGGTCCTTCGGCCCGGCTGACGGTTCGGGAGCCGGCTCGGACGCGAACACGGGTTCGGCGGGAGGCTCCGAACTGGACGCGGGCACGTGTCCTCTCGTCAGCTCCGGAGCGGGCTCGGGCGGTATCGTCGCGGCCAGATCAGAGGTTGCCCGTTCG
>JASFQX010000382.1:0-3317 GCA_050115215.1 Chloroflexota bacterium | reverse complement strand
GTCCATGGCAGTAGCCCATCTTAGTCCCGCGTCGCGGGCCGGCGACCACAGGATCGGGACTAGACTCAGGACCATGATCGAGTGGGACATCGACTACGTCCGCTCTCGCTTCCCGTCCCTGCGCCGACCCGGTCCCGACGATCAGGCGGTGGCCTGGCTGGACAACGCCGCGGGCACCCAGGTCGTGGACAGCTGCCTGCGCGCCATCAGCGACTACCTGCTCGCGAGCAATGCCAACCACGGCGTGCCCAACGCGCCCAGCAGCGAGACCGACGAGCTGGTCCATGACGTGCGCCAGGCCACGGCCGATCTGCTGGGTGCGACCGACGGCGATGAGGTCAGCTTCGGGCCGAACATGACGACCATCACGTTCGCGCTCAGCCGGGCGATCGGGGCCTCGCTGCAGGCGGGCGATGAGATCGTGGTCACGCGCCTTGACCACGATGCCAACGTGGCCCCCTGGCTGGCCGTCGCCGAGGAGCGGGACCTGGTCGTTCGCCACGTCGGCATCCGGCTCGACGACGCCACCCTCGACCTCGACGAGCTGGAGCGGGTGATGGGTCCCAGGACCCGGCTGGTGGCTGTGGGCCTGGTCTCCAACGCCACCGGCACCATCAACCCGGTGCCCTCCATCGCCAACCTGGCCCGCGCGGCGGGCGCGCTGCTGTTCGTCGACGCGGTGGCGGCGGTACCCCATCTGCCCGTCGACGTCGAGTCCCTCGGCGCCGACTACCTCGTGTGCTCGCCATACAAGTTCTACGGACCACACCTCGGGGTCTTGTGGGGCCGTCGCGAGAGGCTCGAGAGGCTGCCACCGTTCCATGTCCGGCCCGCAGGCGACGCCGCGCCCGGCCGCTTCGAGACCGGCACCAAGGCCTTCGAGCTGCTGGCTGGTCTCGGCGGCACGCTGCGCTACCTCGAGAAGCTCGGCATCACCCAGGGGGGCGCGCCCGGCCTGCCCGGAGCCCGCGACCGCCTCCGACGCGCCCGACTGCTGGCTGCCATGGCGGCCATCCGGCGCTACGAGGCCGCGCTCGGAAGCCGGCTGCTCGAGCGTGTCGCAGCGGTGCCAGGCGCTCGCATCTACGGCATCAGCGACCCGGCTCGCGCCTCGGAGCGCTGCCCGACCGTGGCCTTCACGCTCGGGGACCACGCGCCCGCGGCCGTCGCCCGCTCCCTGGGTGAGCGCGGCATCTACGTGCGCAACGGCGACCACTACGCCTGGGAGCTGCACCGGGCCTACGGCCTGGACCAGCGGGGCGGCACGGTGCGCGTCAGCCTCGGCCACTACAACACCCCCGCCGAGATCGAGCGCCTGGGCGGAGCGCTCGACGAGCTGGCCGCCTGAGGGACGGACGGGATCGCCTGCGGGCATCGCGTGCGCGGAGCCCCGGTCGAGCGTCGGCCGGTCCGATAGCATGGGCGCGCTCACCCCGCCCAGAGGATGACCATGGCCGACGCGAGCACGACGCCCAGGCGAGACTACGAGGAGGCCCTGCGCTCGCTGGGCCTCGTCTTCGACGAACAGCAGCTCCAGGACGTCATGCTCCTGGAGCGCGATTCCGGCTTCCTGGTCACGGGCCTGAAGCAGGCTGAGCCCCTGATCTCCGACGAGCCCCAGCGGCGCTACCAGTTCGTCGAGTACACCTACACCGACGACGAGATCGTGGCCGCCTCGATGCGAGGGGCCGCGAACCGGGGAACCCGCCATCGGGCCGATCGCAACGAGCTCGCCTTTCGGCTCATCGGCCGCTTCGTCAACGCCGAATCGGGGTCACGCGTGCTCATCGTCGACCAGGGCGACGGCTTCCTGCTGCGCATGCTGGTCGAGGCCGACGCCGACATGCCCCATCGCTTCGTGACCATCGACAGCGCCGCGCTCGAGCGCCTGCACGAGGAGGCGATCAACGCTCGCGGCGGTCCCGGCGGCGTCCGCTGACCTCTTCGCCCACGGGCCTGACCCAGCCCGGCAGGTGTCGGCGCATCACGTCCAGCGGCAGCGAGCCGTGGCCGATGACCTCGTCGTGGAAGGCCATGCGGTCGAAGCGGTCGCCGTCGCGAGCTTCGAGCTCGGCGCGAGCCGCGAGGATCTCGCGCTGGCCGATCATGTAGCTGAGGGCCTGACCGGGCCAGGCGACATAGCGATCGGTCTCGATCTCGGCGTCCAGGCGGGCCAGGCCGGCCCGCTTGACCAGCACCTCGATCGACTGCTCGCGGGTCCAGCCGAAGGCGTGGAGGCCGGTATCGACCACCAGCCGCGCGGCGCGATGGGCCTCCGATTCCCAGGCCCCGAACCGCTCGAGGGCGTCATGGTAGAGGCCCATCTCCGCCGCCAGCCGCTCCGCGTACAGAGCCCAGCCCTCGACGTACGCTCCGCAGGCGAGCATGGCGCCGTGCTTGCGGAATGCCGGCAGATGGTCGAGGTGGCGCTCGGCGGTGAGCTGGAAGTGGTGTCCCGGCACGGCCTCGTGATAGGTCATGGGCACCGCCTGGTGCAGCGGCCGTGACGGCGGATCGTAGGTGTTGAAGAAGTAGGTACCCGGACGGCTGCCGTCCTCGGCGGGTGGGTAGTAGAAGGCCGCCGGCGCATCACGCTCCACGTGCGGCTCGACGGCCCGCACCAGGCAGTGCTCCGCGGGCGGGTTGGCGAACCACTTGGGGGCCTCGGTCTCTGCGCGACGGATCCAGCCCTCGGCAGCCGTGATGAGGTCGGCCGGGTCCTCCACGTGGTTGGCCGGATCTCGGTCCAGGAACTCGCGCAGCTCGGCCACGCTGCCGTGGCCGAGCTCCGCGGCCAGCGGCGCCTCGGCCGCCTCGATCTCGTCGAGCCGGGCCAGCCCGTACGCATGGACGGCCCCCGGATCCTCGGGCAGGTTGGTGTAGGTCAGGATCAGGTGGCGGTAGACGGCCTCGCCATCGGGCAGATGGCACAGTCCCGGTCCGGGGCGGACGTGCCCCGCGTACTCCTCGAGCATCTCCAGCCACGCGGCCAGCGCGGGCTGGACGTGGGCCTCCACCGCGTCGAGCAGGGCCTGCCGCTGCGCTTGCGGCAGCTCCGCGTTGGCCTCCAGCAGCGGAGACTCCGCGGCCGGCGTCTCGACCATGCGCCGGGTCTGGTCCAGGCACCGCGTCACCACCTCTGCCGGGACGGTGCGCCCGGCGGCCACGCCCTCGTCCACGTTGGCCCGGTGGGCGGCCATCCAACCGGGGTAGGACGCCAGCCGTTCCAGCAGCGAGGCGAAGCGTGCCGGCGTGTCGGTGCGGTGGAAGCGCGCCAGCTCGCCCGGCAGCGTCTGCGGGCCGTGCATCTGGTCGAG
>JASFQX010000381.1:0-3326 GCA_050115215.1 Chloroflexota bacterium | reverse complement strand
CATGGCCGCCTCGTCGTCGAACAGGAACTCGGCCAGGGCCCGGGCCGTCTCGGTCTTGCCCACCCCGGTGGGGCCCAGGAAGATGAACGAGCCGATGGGCCGCCGGGGGTCCTTGAGGCCGGCCCGGGCCCGGCGGACGGCATCGGACACGGCGCTGATAGCCTCGTCCTGGCCGACCACCCGCTCGTGCAGCCGGTCCTCCATGTGGATGAGCTTGGCCTGCTCGCCTTCCATCAGCCGCGCCACGGGGATGCCCGTCCAGGCGGCCACGATGCGGGCGATGTCATCGGCGTCGACCTCTTCCTTGAGCAGGCGACGGGCGCCCTCTTCGGCAGCCAGTGCGGCCTCCTCGTCGGCCAGGCGTTGTTGCAGCTCGGGGATGCGGCCGTACCTGAGCTCGGCCGCACGTCCGTAGTCGGCCTCGCGCTCGGCGGCCTCGGCTTCGTGCTCGGCCGTCTCCAGCTCGGTCTTGGTCGCGCGCAGCGCGCTGATGGCGCCCTTCTCCTGCTCCCACTGGCTCTTGAGCGCAGCGGCTCGCTCGGACAGGTCGGCCAGCTCGCGCTCGAGGTTCTCCAGGCGGGTCTTGCTGGCGTCGTCGGTCTCTTTCCTGAGCGCCTCGCGCTCGATCTCCAGCTGGATGCGCCGGCGCTCCAGCTCGTCAAGCTCGATGGGCATGGAGTCCATCTCCATGCGCAGCCGGCTGGCGGCCTCGTCCACGAGGTCGATGGCCTTGTCCGGCAGGAAGCGGTCGCTGATGTAGCGGTTGGAGAGGACGGCCGCGGCCACCATGGCCGAGTCGGTGATGCGCACGCCGTGGTGGACCTCATAGCGCTCACGCAGGCCGCGCAGGATGGAGATGGTCTCCTCCACGTCCGGCTGGTCTACGTAGACAGGCTGGAAGCGGCGCTCGAGCGCCGCGTCCTTCTCGATGTGCTTGCGGTACTCGTCGAGCGTGGTGGCGCCGATGGTGTGGAGCTCGCCGCGGGCCAGCATCGGCTTGAGCAGGTTGGAGGCGTCCATGGCACCTTCGGCCGCGCCGGCCCCCACGACCGTGTGGAGCTCGTCGATGAAGAGCACGATCTGACCGTCGGCGTCCTTGATCTCCTTGAGCACGGCCTTCAGCCGCTCCTCGAACTCGCCCCGGAACTTGGCCCCGGCGATGAGGGCGCCGAGGTCCAGGCCCACGACCCGCTTGTCGCGCAGCCCGTCGGGCACGTCACCGCGCACGATTCGCTGTGCCAGGCCCTCGACGATGGCCGTCTTGCCCACACCGGGCTCGCCGATGAGCACGGGGTTGTTCTTGGTCCGGCGCGAGAGGACCTGGATGACGCGGCGGATCTCCTCGTCCCGGCCCACCACCGGGTCGAGCTTGCCCTCGCGGGCCGCCTCCGTCAGGTCGATCCCGTACTTCTGGAGCGACTGGTAGGTGCCCTCGGGATTGGCGCTGGTCACGCGCTGGCTGCCGCGCACTGCCTCGAGCGCGCCCAGCAGTGCCTTGTGCGAGGCGCCCGCCGCTTCCAGCAGGCGCTGGGCATCACCGCCCGCCTGGCTGGCGGCCAGCAGCAGATGCTCGGTCGAGACGTACTCGTCTCCGAGGCGCCTGGCCTCGTCCTCGGCGGCGCCGATGAGGGTCGTGACGCGTGGGTCCAGCCCCAGCTGTCCGCCTTCGATCTTGGCCCGCCGCGCGAGCACGGCCGCGACCTCCATGGCTACCGCCGCGGGGTCGGCGCCGAGCTGGCGCAGGGTCATCACCGGGATGCCCTCGGGGTCGTCGAGCAGCGCGGCAAGAAGGTGCTCCACGTCGAGCACCGGGGACTTGGCGCCAGCGGCCAGCTGCTGCGCCGCGAGGATGGTCTCCTGCGCCTTCTGGGTGTAGCGATCGAGCTTCATCGGGGGGTTCGTCGTCCTCGTTCGTTCAGCGGTGGTTGGTGGCGGCCCGTTGCCGCGGGTCGGTCTGTTCGATGTGCTCGATGAAGGCCCGCGCCTTGGCCCGGCCCTCGTCATCGAGGTAGGTGGGCAGCACGACCTTCGTGTGCACGCGCAGGTCGCCGCGACCGTCCGCGCTGAAGCGCGGCAGCCCTTGGCCCGTGAGCCGGAAGACGCGCCCGTTCTGGGTCCCGGGCGGGATCGTCAGGGCCAGCTTCTTGCCGTCGAGCGTGGCGATGTGGACCTCGGCTCCGAGCAGCGCCTCGCCCAGGGTCAGCGCGAGCTCCATGTCCAGGTCGACGCCGTCGCGCGTGAACACCGGGTGCCTGGCCACGCGCACCGTGATGTAGACGTTGCCGCCGCCCTCGGCCTTGCCGGTCAGACGGATCCTCTGGCCGTCGCGCACACCCGGCGGGACCGTCACCTCCAGCGTCTTGCCGCCTACCTGGAGGTGCCGCACGCAGCCACGCATGACCTCCTCGAGGCTGATGGTGGCGTCGGCGGTGGCATCGGGCGCTCGCGGTGGGGGTGGCCGCCGGCCGCGGGCGGAGCCGGTCCCGAAGCCAGAGGCGGCGTAGCCGGCGCCGGTGTCGCCGCCGAGGCCGCCGAAGAGCGGATCGATGTCGACCCGGCTCCCGCCGGCACCGCCGGCCATGCCGCCACCAGCGAAGAAGGTGCGGAAGAACTCGCTGAAGCCGGCCAGGTCCTCCGCATTGCCGCGGTACTCGAAGCGCACGCCGCCCGGGAAGCCCCCGGCGCCGCCTGCTCCGCCGAAGCCGGCGAAGGGCTCACCGCCGGCCTGCTGGTAGGCCTTCCAGTTGGCCCCCAGCTGATCGTAGGCCTTCCGCTTCTCGGGATCGGAGAGGACCTCGTTGGCCTCGCTGATCTCCTTGAAGCGCTTCTCGGCGGCCGCGTCGCCCTTGTTGACGTCGGGATGGTTCTCGCGGGCAAGCCGACGGAAGGCCTTCTTGATGTCGGCCTGACTGGCGTCCTTGGCTACGCCCAGCGTGGCGTAGTAGTCGCGGTACTCCATCCGTCTCCTGTGGCGGTCAGGCCACCACCGGTGGTTGCTCCGGAGGGAACACCGGGGTCTTGGCCGTGGTGGCCTTGCCCGAGCCAGCCGGTTCCTTGGCCGTGGTGGGACTGGGCTTGATCGGCTTCGGCTTGCGCCGCAGGGCCGCGTTCAGCACCTGATCCATGTTCTCGACGAGCACCAGCCTCATCTTCTTGCGTACCTCTCCGGGCACGTCCCGCAGGTCCTTCTCGTTCTTCTTGGGCAGGATCACGACCCTCGCCCCCGAGAGATGGGCGGCCAGGATCTTGGACTTGAGGCCGCCGATGGGCAGGACCCGGCCACGCAGCGTGATCTCGCCGGTCATGGCCACGTCCTTGCGCACGGG
>JASFQX010000380.1:0-3356 GCA_050115215.1 Chloroflexota bacterium | reverse complement strand
CCGGGATCCATATCGATGACCCGTTGATAGACCACCCTCGCCCGCTCGGTCTGGTCCACCTGCAGGTAGCGGTCAGCCTGGAGGATCTGTTCGATCACGGGGCGAGCCTACCTGATGGACGAGCCGGTGGGCCATCAGGATTCGAGCCCTGGGCGTCGAGGCCGCGCTGCATGATCTCGTCGAGCACGAGGCTGGCGCGGGTGAGCAGCGTGGAACGGCTGTTGAGCGCCGGGTCCTCGATGACCTCGGCCAGCAGCTGCCGCAAGACGGCTCCGATGATGGGGCCCTCGGGCACGCCCAGCGTCTCGCGCACGTCCGTCCCGTCGATGGCCAGGTCGGCCAGGGTCAGCGGCGACGAGGCATCACGCTGGGCCATGACGCGCCCGCGCAGCTCCAGCTCACGCGCCTCAGCGCTCCGATCGTCCTCCTTCAGCGCGCGGGCGCGGGCGCTGCGCAGGATGAGCAGCTCGTCGCGCAGCTCGCGCGGCACGCGAGCCATGAAGCGTCGCACGTCCGCATCGCTCGCGTCGGGAGCAACGGGCACCGCCGCAGCCTCGGTAAGGACCGCCACCGCGTCGATGTCTCGGCCGCCCACCCGCAGGCGTTCCAGCGCCGCCCGCGCTGCCTCCGGGCCGACTTCCAGTAGGAGCCCGGCCAGGGCCAGGTGCTCCTGACCGGGAGCGACCTCGGCCGCGGCATCGAGCGTGGCCAGACTCCGGGCCTGCGCCGACGGGGGCAGTGCCTCCAGCTCCGGCAGCGGTGTCTTCAGCAGGCCGGCCTCGTGCATCAGGCGCAGCGCGCGCGAAGGATGTGCGGCGGAGAGCATGCGGCGGATCTCGTCGCCGACGCGCTCCTCGGAGACCCAGCGCAGGTCGTCCGCGTGGGCCACGATGGCCGCCCACGTCGCCGGCTCGATGCGGAACCCGAGGCGCGCCGCGATCCGCACCGCGCGCAGCAGGCGAAGAGCGTCCTCGTCGAAGCGTCGATCGGGATCGCCGACCGCGCGCACGAGCTGCGCCTCCAGGTCCTTCTGTCCATCGGCCGGATCGACGAGCTGTGCGCTCTCGCCGAGGCCCCGCCGTCCCCAGGCGATGGCGTTGATCGTCAGGTCGCGCCGGGCGAGATCCTCGAAGACGTCGGAGCTGAACGTGACCGCGTCCGGCCGGCGATGGTCGGCATAGCGATGGTCACGCCGGAAGGTGGTGATCTCGTGGCCCTGTGCAAGCACGGTGCCGAAGCGGTTCTGGTAGCTGGAACCGGGGAAGATCTGCAGCAGGCGCTCGGGCCGAGCGTCGGTGGCCACGTCCCAGTCGAGCACCTTCAGGCCCAGCAGCGCGTCGCGCACTCCGCCACCCACCAGGAACGCGGCGTGACCAGCCGACCACAAGGTCTCCAGCACGTCGAGCACCCCTGGTGCGACCGGGAACGGCGGGCCGTCGGCCTGGCCCTCGGTGGACGCGCTCGATGGTTCGGGCACGGGGCGGGAACGCTCAGCGATTGAGCGTGAGGTAGTCCCGCCAGGCCTCGTTGCGGGGGTCGGCCAGGTACGACGCGTACATCGCGTAGATGTCGCACTTGGGCTCGAACGGGGGCTTGCGCAGACGCATGCCGGCCTCTTCGGGCAATCGCCCGCCCTTGCGGTGATTGCAGCTGCTGCAGGCCGCGACGAGGTTCTCCCACGAGTGGCTGCCGCCCCGGTGCCGAGGCAGGACATGGTCGAGCGTCAGGCGGCTCGAACGCTCGCCGCAGTACTGGCAGGCGTGGTTGTCGCGGGCGAAGACCTCGCGGCGCGAGAGCCGCACGCGGGGTCGGGGCCGTTTGATGCGGTACTGCAGCTTGATGACCGATGGCGCACGCAAGATCTCGGAGGGGGTGCGGACCTCGGTGTGGTCGTACTCGATGACCTCGGCCTTCTCGCCGAAGACAAGCCGGAACGCCCTGCGAAGATCGCAGACGTTGAGTGGCTCGTAGTCGGCGTTCAGAAGAAGGACGACGCTATCCAACGCATACCTCGGTCACGTGACGCTCACGCTGCCCACGCATCCTAGCGCACTAGACCCCATGCCCTACGCGAGGCACCGTGGGCCGGACACGAGGACCCCCGCAGGCAGTACCAAGTCCTCATCCGGGTAGGAATAGGCCGCGCGCACCGGACTGCATCACAGCGGACGCCTCCGCCCAAACCGTGGGACGACCGGGGGATGGTGGCAGGACCGTCGCGATTCGTAGTGTTCGAGGCGTCATCAACACGAACCCGAGCGCAGGTATCAACCAGATCGAGGACACGGAACGATGAACGCGTATTGCCCCGAGTGTGAGACCGAACTCGACGTCGCCACCGGTATCTGCCCCGCGTGTCGTTGGGATCCGATGATGGTCCGCCCCACGATCACGCCGGTGGACGAGAAGCCCGAGATGTCGCTGACCGAGCGGTATCGCGGCACGCAGTACGACATCTCCCTGGAGCAGCTCGCCATGAACCAGCGCAGCGGCGTCTCGCGCGGACGAGCGTTCGTCATCATGGGCCTGGTCGCGGCCGTGGCCCTGTACGGCGCGATCATCGGCGCCATGGGTGTCCTCTAGGAACAACTACTCCACCGACCCTCTCTCCTGGTCGGTGGTTGAAACGCCGGTCTTCGGGCACCGGCGGCCCCGCTCCGGCACCTGCGCTTCGGAGCAATCGAACGGCCGGGATGGCATCGTCCTCCCGGCCGTTCAACCTGTCTGGGCCTCTGCCGCCTCGCAGGGCCGGTGCCTGCCGATCGCGCTCGGACACGCTCCGAGATCGCACCGCGGGTGCCCCCGTCCGCGCTCTCCGGCTGTGCGTCCGGCGCGCGGCCCCGGCGGAAAGGCCGCACTCCGGCGGGGGACGGCCACGCTCCGGCGGGGGACGGCCACGCTCCGGCGGGGGACGGCCACGCTCCGGCGGGGGACGGCCACACTCCGGCGGGGGACGGCCACGCTCCGGCGGGGGACGGCCACACTCCGGCGGGGCGGCCACACTTGGTCAGATGTCCCGCTGGGCGGCCTTAGACAGGTTCCCTGCGTGAACGACGACGCGCCGACCCTCTGTCATGCGGATCAGCGACCCGGCCGACCGCCCTGAGTGCGTCTTCACGATCGAATTCGGTTCCAGCGGGCTCGCGCCGCCTCTCGGGACCGGGATGCGGTCCCATGGCACCTGGCTAAGGCCGCCCAGCGGCCCATTTGACAGGATTGCCGGGCGCGAGAATGCCCGGATCGAGAGACACGTACCACGAACCGCGAACCGTGACCGCGAACGGCCGGACAACGCGAACCCCGAACCCCGACACCGACAACGCGAACCCCGAACCCCGACACCGACAACGCGAACC
>JASFQX010000379.1:0-3357 GCA_050115215.1 Chloroflexota bacterium | reverse complement strand
AGGCGTAGTCGCTCACCCCGAGCAGATCCCAGAAGAGATACTCGTCCCACTGGTCGACGGGCAGGTCTTGCAGGGCCATGGAGTCGGTCGCGTAGACCACCGTCGGGTCGGCCTGCATGAGCCCGCCGGTCTCCTTGTTGACCGCCGGGTCGAGCCGGTTCCAGTAGGCGCCCGCGATCTTCTTGCGGTCGCTGTCCGCCTTGGCCTCGCGCTCGACGAGGCTGGCGATGATGAGCGTGTCGTAGAAGTCGAGGTCCCGCTTGCGGGCCTGAGCCACGTACTGGCTGGCCGCATCGTCGAACTGGCTCAGCATCTGGTGGATGAGCTCCTCGGCGCTGATGTCGATCGGCACCTCATAGGTGCCTCCGTAGAGGAAGCCTTCCAGGCTGCTTCCCTGCGGTGAGCGCTTCAGGAACGGGTACTGGTTACGCAGCTTGTTGCTGGGGTTGCGCGCGAGCTTGAGGAACTCCCTGGGGTTCAGCTCGAGCTCGGTCTGCTCGGTCTCCTGCTGCAGGTAGGCCACGATCTGCTCGATCCGCCGCCCGAAGCGCATGTCGAGCGTGACCAGCGGCGTGGGCGGATCGGGCTCGCCCTCGAGGCGGGCAGCGATGCCGGCAGGGGTGATCTGCGGGGTCATGGTGTAGGTGCCGGGCTTGATGAGCTGGTCGACACGGTCGCGCACGATCGCGTACATGAAGGCGGGCTCGTCCTCCAGCAGGCCCGAATCGACGAGGTTGGCCCGGATGTCGTCGACCGTCTCACCGGGTTCGATGACGAACTTGATCTCGGTCTCGTCGCTGTCTGCGGATTGGCCCAGCCGGTCGGCGAACTCGGTGGCCACGAGGTCACCGAGAACGGGGTAGTTGACGATGCCCGGGTGCTGCTCGAAGGTCTCGGTCAGGAAGGGGCCCAGCATCGGACGGGCGGCGAACCAGCCACCGACCGTGACCAGCAGCAGCGCCACCACCACGAAGAGGAGGCCTTTGAAGGCGCCGGCGTTGGCGTCCCGGGACTTGCGCTGGCGCAGCTCCCAGTTCTCGACGATGCCGACGCGGTTGCTGCCGCCCTGAGGTGCGGGGCCGGTCATGCGTTCACCTCCGTGGCTGTGCGGGCGTCGAGCTCTCGTTGCACGATAGCCGCCGCCGCTTCGCGGTCGATGCGCGCGCGCCACGCCTGCCGTGCTCTGGCCGAGGGCGGTCCTCCCGAGCGGCCACGCGGAGCGCGGCCCATGCGCAGCTCCGCCTCTGCGCTCGTCCGTCGCTCGTCGCGCAGCGTCAGCGGCACCGTCAGGAGCGGCGCCACCGCGGCGAGCCAGGCGCGCGTCCGCTCGGCCTGTGCGCCCTCGCTGCCGTCCACGTTCAGCGGCAGGCCGACCACCAGGGCGTCCGCCCGGCGCTCGGCCCGGATGCGCTCGATGGCCTGCGCGTCCTGCCGGGGGGTCCCCCGGCGCAGGGTCAGCAGGGGGCGTACCATTCCGGTGGTGGTGTCACCGGTGGCGATGCCGATGCGGCGATCGCCCAGATCGATGCCGAGGAGCACGGTCACTGGCACCTCAGCGCGCGGGGGGACGTGTCGATCGTCATGTGGTTCGTTCGGCTCACTCCGTGGCGGACGCCTCCAGGACATCCAGCGAGATGCGTTCGCGATCGTTCGGCAGATCGCCCAGGAACCCGGGCCAGACGTTCACGGTCGCCGTCCCGAGCTCATCCAGTATGGCCTGTGCTTCGGAAACCGGCAGGCCAGAGACCTCGGCCACCAGGGCCTCGGGGTCGATGACCGGGGTGATGCTGCCGGAGGCTCGGGTTTCGAAGGCGATGAGGTCGCCCTCGGCGTCGCCCTCGTCGCGTTCCACACGCGCGCTGCCGGGGAGCAGGCGCATGCCCTCGGGCACGGACGCCTGGAGGATCGTTCCGGTGAGCGTGTCGACCGCGGTCTCGTCGACCGCCAGCACTTGTGCCGAGACCGAGCCACCGAGGTCGAACCCGGAGGCGGAGCTGCCGACGATCTCGGCTGCCGACGGCTCCAGCGTCAGCGGGCCCAGCACCGCCGTCTCGGCGAACACGGTCAGCTCGGCGGGCTGGTTGGCCGGGTCGCGCAGATAGGCAGCGAGCGCGCCGCTGAGGCGGTTGCGCAGATCGACCGCGGCAGCGTCGTAGTCGGCAGCGGTGACGGTCGGCTGCTCCTCGCGACGTCCGCCACTGGTGGGCTGCGGGTTGCTCACCTCGATGCCCTGGCTCTCGAGCGACGGCACGATGCTGATGGCCTCCGCGGGCCGGTTGCCGTCCGGGCCCGCGACCACGGCTTCGATGGGTGCGAGCACCCGACTGACGGAGCCGCTGCCGCGCGGGAGGACCACGGTCTCGGTGGTCTGGAACTCGATGCCGGCCGGCGTGCGCACCCGGGTGCCGGCTGCGATCTCCTGGTCGAAGTCCTGGTCGGCCGCGGAGAAGACGACCTCGCCGCGGGCCCTGGTCTCGCTCACCGTCGTGCCGCTGGCCTGATAGGTGTCCTCGGCGAACAGCGGGATGCGGAGCGCCGTGGCCGGCACCGTCCCGGCCTGTGCGTCGGCGGTGGTGACGTCGGCGGAGGCAGTGATGGTGGCCGTGATGGGCCCGAGGCCGACGATGCGGGGGGCAAGGGTGATTTCGGCCGTAGGCAGCACCTGCGAGGCGAGCAGCCAGCCCGCGATGGCGATGGCGAGCACGACGAGGGTCGCGACCCGCGTGCGCTGGCTGCGCCAGGTGAGCAGCGCCGACGGCTGCTCCCCGGGTCCACCGACAGCCGCTGCCACCGGCTCGCCCGGCGCGGGCAGCACGCTCGAGTCCGGTTCGTCACCGCGCTCGATGGCCGCCTGGGCCTCATCGGGGGTCTGGCGGGCGAGGACACCGGCCGACGTGGCCATGGCCCGGACCTGTTCATCAGGGCTGGCGATGGCCATCGACAGCTCGCGCGTCTCCGCCTCCCGCGCCAGGAGCTTGAAGTTGATGCGACCCGTAGCGATGCGCGAGCCCGGCGGCACCACGAACACGACAAGCTCGTCCTCCGTGCCGCGCAGTCGCGCTACGGCATCGGTGATCTCATCGTCATTGTCCAGGTACCAGACCGCCATCGACCGCAGTCTGCCCTAGTCTCGGTGCCTGTGTCTTTCGAGGTGCGGATGCGGGCGCGCCGTGTCGGGACGCCCGCCCGGTGCTCAGTGCCGGTGGATGTGCACCGAGGGCCGGTGGATGTGCACCGGCAGATGAAGGACGCCACGCACGTGGGGCCAGTGCCACCGACGTTGATGCGCCACCGGCGAGCCCTGGGCGTCCTCGTCCCCGGCGTGTGCCTTCACGGATCCTGCGGCCTTACGACGCC
>JASFQX010000378.1:0-3359 GCA_050115215.1 Chloroflexota bacterium | reverse complement strand
AGCCCCCTCGCCTTCCTGGCCGGGTCCGACCCGGCCGCGACCTCGGCCGCGCTGCTGGCCCTGACCGAGCGTGAGCCCGATGTCGAGGCCGTCACCACCGACGGGGTGCACCACCGCCTCTGGATCTGCGACGCCGACGCCGCCGCGCCGGTGCTGGCGCTGATGTCCTCGGCGCCGGTGACCATCGCCGATGGCCATCACCGCTACGAGACGGCCCTCAGCTATCGCCGTGACCGCGAGGAGGAGCGCCAGCCCGGCGCGGAGCCGGCCTGGGACTTCGCGCTGGCACTTGTCTACCCGCTGGACCAGTCGCCACCGGCGCTGCCCACGCACCGCGTCATCCGCGGACAGCCCTGCGGCGCCGACCTGCTGCCGCGACTCGAGCCCTTTGCCGCGGTCCAGCGCCTGCCCGATCGCGAGACGCTGCTGGCCGCCATGGCCGAGCCGGCCACCTTCTCCGACGGCGCCACCGGCACCGGTCGCATCGGCCTCTACACCGGCCGCGATCCGATCGCCGTGATCCTCACGGTCGATCGTGCGGGCACCGATGCGCTGCTCGAGGCGGGCCTGTCGGAGTGGTCCAGGGGGCTGGACGTCAACGCGCTCAGCGTCATCGTGGGAGCGGTCTACGGGGCCGATGCGGCCGAGCTCGCCGCCAGGGGACAGCTGTGGTACCAGAAGGACGCGGCCGAGGCCGTGGGCCAGGTCGAGGCCCAGGAAGCGTCAGCGGCCTTCCTGCTCGACGCGATGCCGCCCGCAGCCATCTCGCTGGTGGCTGAGGCCGGGGAGGTCATGCCCCAGAAGTCGACCTACTTCAACCCCAAGGCACCGACCGGGCTCGTGCTCAGCCCGCTCGAGTGGTGACGGGGACAGGGACCAGAGGAGAGAGAGCCAGAGTGGATCCGGACCTGCCCAAGGGCACGGAGGTCGCGGCCGGCAACGGTCGCGGCACTGCCACGAGGGAGCTGACCAGCCGGCCTGCCGGCAAGCCCGTGCGCAAGGACGAGATCGTCCTCGACGAGCGCGGCCTGTACGTGGAGTCGTGGTTGCCCGAGCGGCGATCGCGCCGCCGGCCGCTGTACTACCTCCACGGCGAGCTCGGCGGTTCCTGGCTCTGGGAGCGGTACCTGCGCTACTTCGCCCAGCGTGGCTGGGAGGGCCACGCCCTCAACCTGCGCGCCCACTTCTGGTCGCAGACTGCCGATATCGAAGAGCTCACCTTCGATACCTACCTCGACGACGCGGTCGCCGGTCTCGAGGCTCTGCAGCGACCGGCGGTGGTGGTCGGTCACGGGTTGGGCGGCCTGCTCGCGATGAAGGTGGCCGAAGGGCACGACATCGACGCGCTCGTCCTCCTCAGCCCCGCCATCCCCGCACCGGTGCGCCCCGTGCCGCCGCCCCACGTCGTGCGCCTGGTGCCCACGGTCTACCAGGCCGAGCTCATCGACTGGGCCGGCGGCCAGGAGCAGATCCAGCGCCAGAACCCGGACCTGTCCCTGGCCGACGTGCGCCGCATCCAGCACCTGCTGGGAGCCGAGAGCGGCGCTGCCCGCCGCCAGATGCTGGCCGGGGTCTTCGTCGATCGTGAGCGGCTGCCCGACGTGCCCATGCTCGTCATCGGCGCCGGCCTGGACCGCCAGTTCGCCGAGGCCGACAGCGCCCGCCTGGCTGAATGGCTGGGTGCGGAATACCAGCCGTTCGGTGCGCACTCGCACTACGGCGCGGTCCTCGGCGAGCAGGGCTTCGACCAGGTGGCCGACACCATCCGCTCCTTCCTGGAGCACCACCGCCTCTAGCTGCCGGCACAGCTGTCGCTGGACACACCGGTCCCGCTTCGGGCGAACGATGGTCCCCCTTGACGGGCCGGCTCGACGCCCAAGACCACTGGGAGGGCGCGGACGACGAGCTTGTGAGCGAAGACGTGTTGAAGCGCGCGAGCTGCAGCGAGCCACACGACGCCGAGGTGGCCGGCAGCTTCGAGCTCAGCGGCGGCGAGTACCCTGGCGTGGCCGGCTTCGACGGGTGGGCGCAGCAGATCTGCCCCGCTGAGTTCGAACGGTACGTCGGCCTGCCGTTCGAGCAGTCGAGCCTCATGCTCAGCTACCACTTCCCCGACGAGACGCTGTGGAGCCGTGGCGGTCGGAGCATCGACTGCTTCGTGACCACCGGCGGCCCGGGCCAGGTCGTGGACTTCCCGCTGCGTGGCTCCGGTCTCTAGACGGCCGTCTGGACAGACCGCCGGAAGGTCCGTTAGTATCTCGCCCACATCACGCCGCATTCGTCTAGAGGCCTAGGACACCGCCCTCTCAAGGCGGAGATCACCGGTTCGAATCCGGTATGCGGTACCAGATTCTACCTACGCCCCCGGACCGCGCCCCGGGGGCGTTCTTCTGTCCAGCGGAGGGGCCGAGACAACCGTGGACGCCGTCGATCCGCATCACCGTCGCTACGTCATCCTCGCCGAGGGCCAGTTCGGGGAGCCCGGCTCCAAGACCGCGATGGGCGTCATCAGGTACGGCCACGACCCGGTGGTGGCGGTGCTCGACTCCAGCCGCGCGGGTCGGAATGTGTCCGAGTGGCTGGGCCCGGAGTACGCGGCGCCGATCGTGGCCACGCTGGCGGAGGCGCTGCGGTACGAGCCGACGGCCCTGCTCATCGGCATCGCGCCGCAGGGTGGCAAGATCCCCCCGGCCTGGCGCAGCATCATCGCCGACGCCATCGTCCACGGCCTCGACATCGTGTCCGGGCTGCACGAGTTCGTCTCGGAAGACCCCGACTTCGTCTCGCTCGCAGCCATCCATGGCGTGGAGCTCGTCGATCACCGCCGGCCTCCGGAACGACACGAGGTGGCCATGGGCCGGGTGCACGCTGCCGGCAAGCACGTCATCCTGGTGGTCGGCACCGACTGCGCGATCGGCAAGATGACCGTGGCCCTCGAGCTGCGTCGGGCGGCCCATGAGGCTGGCCTCTCGGCGGCCTTCGTGCCCACCGGCCAGACCGGCATCATGATCGAGGGCTGGGGCGTCTCGGTCGACCGCGTCATCAGCGACTTCATCAACGGCACCGCCGAATGGCTGGTGGAGCAGGCCGAGGGGATGGGCGACTGGATCTTCGTGGAAGGGCAGGGCTCGATCGACCATCCTGCCTACTCGGCCGTCACGCTCGGGCTGGTCCACGGCACGACCCCGCATGCGATGGTGCTGGTCCATCAGCCTGGCCGCAGCGGGCACGTGGGCTGGGAGCGGGCCACCGGCAACAAGGCCCCCACGCTCTCGCTGGAGGACAACATCCGGCTCTACGAGGCGGTGGCCAATGCGGTCGCGCCCAGTCGGGTCGCGGCCATCGCGCTCAACACGGCC
>JASFQX010000377.1:0-3374 GCA_050115215.1 Chloroflexota bacterium | reverse complement strand
AGTGAGCCGGTGACGATGGTGGGGTCGCCGATCGACAACGGCAGCCGCGCCGGCTGGGCCCCGTAGGCGCCGGCTTCGTAGATGAGCTCGAGGTCCGGCGCCACCGTGCGCAGGGCCAGGTTGACCGCGATGTTGGGCAGGCCGATGCCCACGAAGCAGACGCGCGTACCGGCCAGCTCGCGGGCGGCGGCGGCGATCATCATCTCGTTGCGCGTGTAGCCCTGCCGCTTCATCGATGCTGCCTGCTCAGCGGTACTCGCCGTAGTCGATGGGCCCGGCCAGGGCCGTGCCGGTGGGCTGGATGCGCCGGCTGACCTCCGGGCCCAGCCGCGCTAGGTACTCGGCCCGGCCGGCGACGCCGTGCACGTACTCGTCGAGCCAGCCGGCGGTGGCGGCCGGATCTCGGGCGATGGCGTCCCACTCGACGTAGAACACGTTGTCGCGATCGTAGTACCCCTGCGCGAAGGAGGGATGTGCACCGAACGGCTCCACGACCACGGCATCGACGATGCGTCCCGGGATGAGGGTGCGATTGGGGTCGGCGCGGATGACGGCTTCGTCGACCAGCTCCTCCACCACCACGATCACACGCGAGGCGGCGAAGGCGGCCTCCTTCTGGCTGCCCACGAGGCCCCAGACCTGGGTGTCGCCGGCCGCGTCGGCACGCTGGGCATGGACGATGGTGACGTCCGGGTTGATGGGCGGCACCACGTAGACGGTGTCGTCGCCGTAGGGCGAGCGCAGGGGCCGGATGTCGGGGTTGGCCGCGGGCATGTCCGTGCCCTCGTAGCTGCGCAGCGGGTAGAAGGGCAGGTTGGTGGCACCGGCGATGTAGCGACCGACCATGCCGAAGTGGCTGTACTCCTCCAGCTCCAGCGTCGGCTGCGAGCCCTCCGACACCCGGCGAATGGCATGCAGGCTGCCGACGCCGGGGTTGCCCAGCCAGCTGAAGACGAGCTTGCGGGCCACGCCCGCGCCGATCATCTGGTCGTAGATGACGTCGGGCGTCATGCGGATGAGCGTCAGCTCGCGGCGGCGCTGGCGGATGATCTCGTGACCGGCTGCGAAGCAGATGAGGTGGGTGAAGCCCTCGATGGCGACACTGTCGCCATCGAGGACCAGCGTGGCGATGGCCTCGCGCATGCTGGTCACCTTGGACGTGGTCACACGCTCATCCTAGCGCCGCGCGCGCGTGGCGGCGGGCCCCGGACGTGGTGGCGGAACGCCGGGCGCAGGTCGCGACCGTGGGGCCAACGGTGACGCCGGGTCGGCCGCGACCGGGGTGGGAGACGGCTAGCGCAGGGAGACCGCGGCCTCGTACGGCGTGAGCGCCTCCCACAGCGCGTCCTCGAGCTCGTCGACCGTGATGGCGCCCTCGAACTTGGCCCGCACCAGGCCCGCAGCGTCGAGCACGATGACGTAGGGCTCCGTGCGCAATCCGTAGCGCTCGGTCCAGGGTGCCGACTGCAGCGAGCCCTGCTCGGAGAGCCATGGCTGCAGGTAGCCGTCCTTGACGTGCATCAGGTACGGCTCGACGTGGACGAAGTTGACGTCGTCCGGATGGGACGAGGCAACCTGCTTGACCTTCTCGATGGTCGGCCCGCAGGTGGCCGTCTGGCAGAAGGAGGGTGTGACGAAGGCGATGACCGCAGGGATGTCGTCCTCGATGGCGTCGAGGATGGACTTCTGGTAGAAGCGATCGACCGGATCGGGGTCGCTGGAGATGAGGCTGACGTCGCCACCGACGTCCTCGGCGGTCGGGGTGTCGATGAGGGGGGCGGGGGCGCCGATGGGCGGGGTGGAGGTCTCCTCCCACACATCGTAGTCGACGCGCACGGTCTCGGTCGTGCCGTCGGGGAAGGTGGCGTAGAAACGGGTGCCCCAGCGTCCGGCCTGGGGGAACTCCACGTCCGCGGCGTACAGCCCGCGCACGCCCTCGATAGCCCACAGGAAGCGCGCGTCGGCTTCGAACACGACCGCCTCCGGGTCGCTGTCGCTGTCGAAGAACTCGAGCCGGACCGCCACGTCCGGCGCCGCCAGCAGGGCTCCGGCCGGATCGGTCAGGCTGAAGAGGAAGCGGTTAGGGCCCTGCGCGATCTCCGACGAGGCCAGCACCGGGATGATCCTGGGGAGCTCCTGGGCTGCGGCCGGGACAGCCGCGAGGGTCAGCAGCAGCGCCATCGCGAGCGCGGTCAGTCGATGCATCACGCCACAGCCTACGTGGAGACGGGGATACGTGCCGTGGCGGGGGCGTGGCCGCCGTCACGCCCAGGGACCCGGTCATCACGCTGACGCGTCGCTGACGCGCCCGCGCGATGTGCCAGCTCACTCCACGTTCACCAGGCGCGAGTGGCCGGTCAGCTGGGCCACCGCCGTCTCGAACACATCCGAGAGGTCGGTGCTGGCGCCCGAGGTCTTGGGCACGCAGTAGTAGCGGTCACCGTCGTCGTTCTCGGTGCCGGGGCAGCCGTTGTCGTTGGCCGAGTCGGTGGCCATGGCTGCCAGCAGGTCCGGGGCAGACCTGTTCTTCCAGTCGCCGAACGTGTCCTGGCAGATGTGATCCCGCTCCACGTCCAGCCCGAAGCCGACCGTGTAGATCTCGATGCCCTTGGCCTTGGCGGCCTGGGCCGCGTCGAAGGCGTCGGCGCAGTAGTTCCTGGTGGTGTTGACGGCCGGCGTGGCCGAGTTGTTGGGCTTGCCGTCCGAGAGCAGCAGGATGGCCTTGACCGCGTCCGCGCGCCCGTAGGTCTCGAGCTCGTAGGTGGCCATGCGCACCGGGTCGGCCAGGTCGGTGCCCTGGCCGCTGGAGTTGTTGAAGCAGGCGATGGCGTTGGCCATGGGGCTCGAGTCGGAAACGTAGTCGGAGCCGAAGCTGGCACCCACTCCGGTGAGGCCGATGGGCACCCACTCGCGCAGGCCCACCGACGGCACCGCCGACCAGCCGTCGCTGTTGTCGGCGATGGTCACGCAGCCGCTCTCGGTCTTGCTGCGGTGCAGCAGGCCCAGGCTGATCCACTGCAGTCGGGGGTCGTAGACCTTGCGCACGGAGTCGGCCGCGTTGCGCGCGTTGTCGGTGTCGACACCGTTCATCGAGCCGGTGCGGTCCAGGATCATGACCAGGTCGACGGGGACCTCGGGGGGCTCGCCGCACGCGCCCTTGCAGGCGGCCGCGCTGCGGGCGCCGGTGGAGCCTTCGAAGACCCCCAGCACG
Organism: Chloroflexota bacterium; assembly: GCA_050115215.1. Classification (GTDB taxonomy): domain Bacteria; phylum Chloroflexota; class Limnocylindria; order Limnocylindrales; family CSP1-4; genus JAFMJV01. Next base: position 163 of record JASFQX010000377.1, on the reverse strand, counting down.
GGCGCGAAGTTGTAGTCGACGCTGGCCGGGCCACTGACCACGATGGTGTTGCACACGTGGCCCAGCGTGGGCGTGCAGGTGGCGTAGGCGATGTCGCCCTCGACGGTCCAGGCGGCGCCCGGGCCCGGGTCGCAGACCCTGGGCACGTCGCTGGTGCGTGCGG
>JASFQX010000376.1:0-3374 GCA_050115215.1 Chloroflexota bacterium | reverse complement strand
CATGAGGATGATGGCCAGCGGGATGCCGACGATGGTGATGAAGAGCAGGCCGAACACGATGCTCGGGATGAACAACATCAGCAGGCCCACCACGATGGTCTTGAGCACGTCGTTGCTGATGGTCGCCCCTGCCCGACGCACCTGGTTGGTGCCGAAGGCGATGACCAGCAGGGTCATCGCCAGCCAGGCGATGAAGGCCCCGATGCCGAGGAAGATGATGGCCACGATGAGGAAGGCCACCAGCGCCGCGAGCGCCCCGGCGAGCTCCTCCTCCGCGTTGGTCTGCTCGGAGACGGTGGCGGTGGGGTCGATCGACAGCTCGGTCCCGGTGTAGGTCAGCTCGTTGACGCTGGCGCCGGCCCCGACGTCCAGCGTGCCGGAGACGGTGAACATCTGATCGATCTGGCCACCCGGGCCCGTGATGACGATGTCGGCGTTGGCGGCAAAGAGCGAATCGACCGCGCCAGCGATCTCGGCCGCCCCGTCGATGATGACGATGCCGTTCGCCTCGTCAGTGGCGGCGACCTCGATGTCCCGCCCGATGGCGATGAGGACGTTATCGTCCTCGCTCGAGATCAGCCAGCCCTCTTCATCCTGGGCGGCGACGGGGAGTGCTACCAGGAGCAGCACAGACATGGCGAGCAGCAGCGCTCGCACCAGGGTTCGTTGCATGGCCCTTCCTCTTCCTCTCGATTTGGCACGCGAAGCGTACCCGCCCCCGGGCACTTGTGCCAGCCGGGCACCACCCATCCTGCCGGTGGGGTCAGCCTCAGGGTAGCGGTGGTGCAGGCCTGTGCGCAGCACGCGCAGACCGAGGTTCTGCGGGAGGCCGTTAACCGCGCAGGTCGTGACTGCTCACCCGCTTCTCGGGGGGCCTAGTGGCCCTGCCCTGGAGCAGGCCGGCGGGGCAGACTTACGCTCGACCCGCGGCCTCCCCCTTGGCCGCGGGATCCCAGCGCCGAACCGAGCACACCCAAGACCGGGTGCTCCAAGCCCACACAGCCAAGGAGGCCTGTCACATGGCCGAGCAATGGGAGTGTCTCGACGGGAACGAGGCCGCCGCCCGTATCGCCTACCAGCTGAGCGAGGTCATCTCGATCTACCCGATCACGCCAGCCTCGCCCATGGCGGAGCACACCGACGACTGGGCGGCCCAGGGCAAGCCCAACCTGTGGGGGCTCACCCCCGACGTGGTCGAGATGCAGTCCGAGGCCGGCGCTGCCGGTGCCCTGCACGGCGCACTCCAGAGGGGCGCGCTCGGGTCGACGTTCACGGCCTCGCAGGGCCTGCTCCTGATGATCCCCAACATGTTCAAGATCGCTGGCGAGCTGACCCCGTCCGTGATCCACGTCTCCGCACGCACGGTCGCCACCCATGCGCTCTCCATCTTCGGCGACCACAGCGACGTGATGTCGGCCCGCTCCTGTGGCTGGGCCATGCTCGCGTCCGCCTCGGTGCAAGAGGTCCTGGACATGGCGCTCGTGGCCCACGCCGCCACGATGCGATCGCGCATCCCCTTCCTGCACTTCTTCGACGGCTTCCGAACCTCGCATGAGGTCGACAAGATCGCCATGCTCGCACCGGAGGACCTGCGCGCGCTCGTGCGCGAGGAGGACGTGCTCGCGTTCCGCGACCGGGCCATGTCGCCCCACGATCCGGTCGTCCGCGGCACAGCGCAGAACCCGGACGTCTTCTTCCAGGCCCGTGAGGCCGCCAACCCCTACATGGACGCGGTCAAGGACATCGTCGCGGACGTGATGAAGGAGCTCTCCGAGCGCACCGGCCGCCAGTACGACCTGGTGACCTATACCGGCGCGCCCGACGCCGAACGCGTCATCCTGGTCATGGGCTCTGGTACCGGCGCCGTCAAGGAGACGGTCAAGGTCCTGACCGATGCCGGCGAGAAGGTGGGCATGGTGCAGCTGCGGCTCTTCCAGCCGTTCCCGTCGGAGGAGCTGGTGGCGGCGCTGCCCGAGACCGTCAAGTCGATCGCCGTCCTCGACCGGACCAAGGAGCCCGGCGCGGTGGGTGACCCGTTCTACCTCGAGACCCTGGCCGCGCTCAACGAGGCCATCGACGCCGGCACTGCCCCGTTCGACAGGATGCCGCGCGTCATCGGCGGCCGCTACGGCCTCTCCTCCAAGGAGTTCACGCCGCAGATGGTCAAGCCCATCTACGACGAGCTGGCGAAGGAAGCGCCCAAGACGCACTTCACCGTCGGCATCTACGACGACGTCACCAACCTCAGCCTGCCTATCGACAAGGAGTTCGTGCGACCGCGGCCGGAGGGCCAGGTCCAGGCCATGTTCTTCGGCCTCGGTTCGGACGGCACCGTGGGTGCCAACAAGGCCTCGGTCAAGATCATCGGCGAGGGCACGGACCTCTACTCGCAGGGCCATTTCGTCTACGACTCCAAGAAGTCGGGCGCGGTGACCGTGTCACACCTGCGCTTCGGGCCCGAGCTCATCGAGTCCACCTACGAGATCCAGGCTGCCGACTTCGTGGCCTGCCACCAGTTCGGCCTGCTCCACAAGATGCCGGTCCTGGACCGTGCCAAGGACGGGGCCACGTTCCTGCTCAACAGCCCCTACGGCCCGGACGAGGTGTGGCAGCACCTGCCCAGCAAGGTCCAGCAGCAGATCGTCGAGAAGGGCATCGAGCTCTGGGTCATCGACGCTTTCGCGGTGGCCGGCGAGGTCGGCATGGGCAACCGCATCAACACCGTGATGCAGCCCTGCTTCTTCAAGCTCTCCGGCGTCCTGCCCGAACAGGAGGCCATCGCGCAGATCAAGAAGTTCGTCGAGAAGACCTACGGCAAGCGCGGTGAGAAGGTCGTGCAGCGCAACTTCGCGGCCATCGATCTCTCGCTGGAACGGCTGCACAAGGTCGAGACCGGCCCGGCGCCGGCCTCGGTCGAGATCCCTGCGCTCGTGCCCGACCACGCGCCCGATTTCGTCAAGGACGTGACGGCCAGGATCATGGCGGGCGAGGGGGACCTTCTGCCGGTCAGCGCGTTCCCCGTCGACGGCTCGTTCCCGACCGCGACGACCAAGTGGGAGAAGCGCGCCATCGCCCAGGAGATCCCCATCTGGGACGAGGCCATCTGCATCGACTGCGGCAAGTGCGCCATGGTCTGCCCGCACGCCGCCATCCGCATGAAGGTCTACCCGGAGGCGGAGCTGGCCAAGCTCTCGGGCGACTTCCGGTCCAAGGACTTCCGCTCGCGCGAGCTGGAGAACCACAAGATCACCATCCAGGTGGCGCCGGATGACTGCACCGGCTGCGGGGTGTGCGTCGATGTCTGCCCGGCCAAGTCGAAGACGGAGGTCAAGCACAAGGCCATCAACATGGCCTCATTCATGGACCACGCCGAG
>JASFQX010000375.1:0-3375 GCA_050115215.1 Chloroflexota bacterium | reverse complement strand
TGGGCGTCATCCCGATCGCGTCACAGGGCGGTGGCCCGCGCGCGTACGCCGAGCTCGCGGCCGAGGCCTGCCGGCGCGGCCTGGCCGTGGTCGTCTTCCCCGAGGTCGGCCCACCGTCGCCGCCGGCCCGCGCCCGGCGCATCTCGCCCGGGTTCGCCTACCTGGCGCTGCGGGCCGGTGCCCCTGTCGTGCCGGTCGTCATCGGCGGCACTCATCACATCGTCCGCGGCTCGCGTTTCAGCATCGACCTCGGACGTGCCCTCGACCCCGGAGCCCCCGTCGACGACCCCTTCACGCCAGTGGCCAGGCAGCGCGCCCATGCCCTGGTCGCGCGCTTCGAGCAGGTGGTCGCGGCCCGACTGCCGGAGCGGACGCGCGCGGCCGACGCGGCGGCTCCGCCGAGGGACCGCTGGACCTGGCTGGCCCGGCTCTTCGGCTAGCCCCGACCCGACAGGCTGGCCTGGATCCGACCTAGCGTGCGAGCGCCTCCTTGATGGCGGCGTCGAGCCTCTCGGCCGTCGGCATCCCGACCAGGGGCACGACCTTGCCCCCGGGCTCGTCCGCTTCCCATTCCAGCTCCATGCCCGCGCTGGTGACGACGATGGGCGTGTCCGGATACATGCGCACCAGGTTGTCGATCAGCATCTGGCCACCGCCGGGCTCGGTGGTGGAGAAGGCGTCGTAGACGAGGACATCGGCGTTGGCCACGTCCGGGCAGTCTTCACCGCGGAGGACCGGGCAGGGGGAGGCGGCAGGGCCGGCGCATTCGACCGGCTCGTACCCGAGCCGACGCAGGGATTCGACCTCCTGGTCGGCCAGGTCGATGTCGTGGTGGACGACGAGCACACGCGTCATGCGACAACCCCCGTCTGCTGACGGCCCCGGCGGGGTCGGTTCATGCAGTATGCGCGGTTTCGCCTGTGGCAGGGGGGCCATGGGTCGTCCGCTGGCGGTCCAAAGGTGGGTTTCTCCCACCACGCCCTGCGACGTCCGGGTCTGGATGACTGCGGCGTTGAGGCCGGGCGACCGCGGGCCGGGCGGCACTGGCGCGAGACGCACGCGCCACGCAGGCTCGGGACGTGGACACTCGCCTTCGACGCTGGTTCCTGCGCCAGGTCGCGTTCTTCGGCTTCTCGGTCGGCCTGATGTTCCTCCTGGCCGGGCGTCTCGACTGGCTCGGCGGCTGGTTGGTGACGGCGGTCCTGGTCGCCAGCCAGGCGACCCAGTGGCTGGTCGTCGGCCGCAGGCACCCCGACCTGCTCGTCGAGCGCTCGGGCATGGGCCAGGGCGTCGATCGCGGCGACATCCCCTACGCCCTGGTCTTGGCCTACGGGCCGTTCCTGGCCATGCTGCTGGCCGGTCTGGAGATCCGGGCCCAGGGTCTGCCGGAGGCGACCGTCATGGTCTACGTCCTCGGCATCCTCGTGGTCGTGGTCGGGATCACGGTCACGGTCGCGGCCATGCTGGCCAATCGCTTCTTCGGGCCGGTCCTGCGGATCCAGTCCGATCGCGACCACGTGGTCGTGGCCGACGGCCCGTATCGCGTCGTCCGGCACCCGGGCTACGTCGGGGCCATCCTCTTCTACGTCGGGTTGCCTCTGCTCCTCGGATCCTGGTGGTCGGTGCCGGTGATGCTCGTCACCATCGCCGTCACGATCGCCCGGACCGCGCGGGAGGACGGCTACCTCCGTGCCTATCTGCCCGGCTACGCCGAGTACGCCCAGCGCGTGCGCTGGCGACTGCTGCCCCGCCTGTGGTAGCCGGCGTCGAGTCCGGCCTCGCGGGTGCCCCTGGTCTCAGCGTCCGAAGGCCGCGCCGAAGAAGCGACCGAGCCGGCGCTCGTATTCATCGGGGTGGACCAGCACGGCGTCGACATGGCCGGCGTCGGCGACCAACCACACCTCCACCTCGACACCGGCGGCTCGTGCGGCATCACCGAGGACACGCGCATGGGCAGGATCGACCAGGCCGTCGAGCGAGCCGTGGACGATGGACAGCCGGCGCCCGCGCAGGTCCTGCATCCCGCCGAGCATCGACGGCGAGGTGATGTCGTCGCCGGCGACGACCTGCGCGACGACGGTGGCGATGGGCGCGAGCACGCCGGGGACACCGTGGGCCTCCAGGCCATCCGCGATCAGGTCCACGACGTCGGCGTAGCTGCTCTCCGCCCACACGGCCGGGATGCGTGGGTCCTGCTCGGCCGCGATGATGGCCGCCGCGGCTCCCATGGAGGTCCCGAGCAGGCCGACCCGGCCGGGCTCGGCCCCCTCGCTCACGAGCCAGTCGACCGCTCCGAGCACGTCTTGATACTCCTCGGCCCCACCGGCCGCGCGGCCATCCTCGATCGTCGAGGCGCCGTGGTCGCGAAGGTCGAGGAGGAGCACGCCGTAGCCAAGCCGATGAAGCATCCCGGCCGGCGCCAGGACGGCCGGGTCACGGACGCAGGTGCCGAAGCCGTGGACGACGATGATGCTCGGGGCGTCCGCGCCGTCACGTGGCGGCAGCCACCAGGCGTGCAGCTCGATGCCCGGATCGCGGCTCCGAATGCGCTCCTCGCGGTAGTCGGCCACGAAGTATGGGGCTCCGTCGAACCCCGGCCTGGCCGAATCGATGCCCCGGACCGTCCAGCCCGCCGGCGAGTTGTCGCCGAACCGCTCGTCGCAGGCGGCAGGGACGTGAGCCCGCTGGTCGTAGATCGCGGCTGCCGCACCCAGGCCCGCAGCAGCGAGCAGGAGCGTCGTCGCCAGCACAAGGCCGATCAGCACGGTCCGCGACATCCCGATCAGGATCCTCCATCAACCTCACCAGCGCGGCCGGCGACATGCGATGCGTGGATCGTGCGTCATGCCGACGGTCGTCGCTGCACCGTCAGGCTAGGGTAGCGAGCGGCCGGCAACTCGACCGCAGCCCTGGCCGGCACGAGGGCGCCAGCGTGTGGAGCCTCGCGGACGCGAAGAGGCCCGCGGGACGGGTGTCCCACGGGCCTCGAGGCGTGCTGAGTGGCGCTGGCTACTCGCTCTCGCCCTGGTCTGGTTCCGCACCCTCGGTGCCGTCGCCCTGCGGGTCCTCCATCCCCTCCTCGGTCATTGCTTCCTCGGCCCCGGCCATGACGAGCTCGGCACCGTCGAAGGTGCTGACCATCGCGGCCATGTACTGGCCATCGCTGACGTAGGCGTCGGAGCCCCGGTAGGGCTCGGCGAGGAAGTCGGACTCGGCGACCCACTGCACGTTCTGGGTGTTCCCGACCTCGAAGCGCGACTCCTCGGTGAAGGTGATGCCGCAGAGCCCACCATCGGCCGGATCGAGCACGAAGCCCGCGAACAGCTCGCCGATGGCCTGGCGGCCCTTGACGACGGTGCCGCCGGGTAGATGGAT
>JASFQX010000374.1:0-3377 GCA_050115215.1 Chloroflexota bacterium | reverse complement strand
CCAACGTGTCCCGGTCACCAGCGATGAGCAGCACCGGGACGCTGATCGTGGTCAGGATGTCCCGGGCATCGGTCGCCCGCAAGGCCTCCGCCTCGACCAGAACGTCGCTGCGGATGTAGGGGTGCCGGCCCTGGGTCATGAGTCGCCCCAGGACCACGCCGACGACCCGGTCGAGGCCTGGTATCGGGTTGCGCGGGACCTGCGTCCGGAACATCAGCGCACCAAGCTCGCTCGTGCGGTCCTGGCTTACAAGCTGGGCTTCCTCGAGAGCATCGGCCAGGACATGCTCGCTGCCACGGTAGCCGGAGGCGGCGATGACGATGTGGCCGAAGCGATCGGGGTGCCCAGCGGCGAGGGAGAGACCGATGAGTCCGCCGAAGGAGATGCCCAGCACGACATCGATCTGCCCCCCGAACTCGTCGCGGATCAGCTCCGCGAAGTCATCGGCCATGTCGGCGATGGTGTGGCCCTTGGGCATGTCCCGCTTCCTGGTGACGACCCAGAAGCTGTAGCCGTTCTCGATGCAGCGGCGGCGGAGGGTACCGAGCATCATGCCCACCATCCGGCGGTCCCCAGGGTCATAGTTGCCTGGACCGCCCGGGATGACCAACAGCGTCTTGGGGCCGCTACCCCATCGGACGTAGGCCATCCCGTTGGGGAAGATGCCAGCGACCGACTCAGGCATCGCCGACCGACGACCCCTGTAGCGTGCCCACGCCAGGACCCCCACCATCGTCACGACCATCAGGACGACGAACCGTCGCATCACATCCCCCTTTGCTTGGCGGGTCGGGTCCGCCAGTGGCTCGACGCGGTCCAAGGCGACCAGCGCACACGGGCCACGCCTCCGCTGGGACTGTCGCTCACCTGCCTGGGCAGTCGTAGTCCGGGTTCTTGACATCAGCGTCCGGCACGACCGCAGCCATCGACTCGCCCGTCTGGTTGAAGGCGGTGACGGCCATCTTCCACACCAGGCTCCCGGTCGTCTCGCCACTCCAGTTGTCGGTGACCTTCTCGGCCCCGAAGCTGCCACGGGCACTGGTCGCATCCGGCGGGACGGTGTCCACGAGCACGGGCGCTCCGTCGATGCGGTACTCGACCAAGCCACCCTGGCACACCGGCCGTACCGGGAGCCGGTAGATACGGAAGCCATCCTCGTTGTCGGAGCGGTCTGCCCAACTCAGCTTGAAGTTCGTCGAGACGGACTCGATCGAGGCCTCCGTTCCGTCGGCGATCCCGAAGCCTCCGAGTCTGATCCTGGCTCGGGGCTCGCCGGGCGTTCGTGGCGTCTCGTCCACGAGCGTCGATGCGAATGGCGCTTCCGGCTGGGCGGGCAACGTTTCGGTCGGGAGGATGACCCCGAAGGCACCTTCCGGGCTGACCGTTGCCAGCAGACTCAGCCCCTCGTACCCTCCCTCGCCGGCAAGCTCCAGGAACCCGCTCCGACCGTTGACCGGGGCCTGTCCCCTGCCCTTCCGCCGCTGCTTGGGGGTCCGCTCGTCAAGCTCCTCGGACGCAAGGAGCGTCAGCGTCCCGAGCCACGCTCCTCCATCGTTGACGAGCCGGGCTCCACTGATGCTGACGCTGTAGCTGGGCAGCTCGCAGTCCACGATCCCATCGATGACGCGGCGGTCTTCCGCACACACGCCGCCTCGGGCTACGACGGTGCTCATGATCCCGGAGGCCCGTGGGTCGGTCGCATCCCAGGGCATGTTCGTCACTCGCTCCAGCCCAGTCGCCAGGTCGAAGGTGATGCCCTCAGGCGGTCCCGTCTGCGCTCGGAACGCGGACGCCTCAAGGGTCGCATCGCCTTCCTCCTGCGCCAGGGCCACAGCCACCGAGCCCGCGAGGAGGGCCACGACGAGAACGGGGATGACGGTAGTCTCGATGACGGCCAACGGACGCCCCTTCATCCGTGATGCAGCCAGTGCTACGGCTTCCGAAGCTCGCATGGAGTGTCCCCTCTCGTACGCGGGCCGGGTCCGCCGGTGGCTCTTCGGTCATCGGCTCCCGCTGTTGGACATGGTGCGCGGCAAGGACGGCCAAGTCCAGACGCTATCCCGCGGCGGCTGGTCGGACGACCAGTGCCTGTGGGATGAGCGCCGTGATCGATCCGGACCGCCAGCGGCTGTGGACTGGCTGGCGACCTGGCTCCTGGACACGAGCGACTGCGGGCTGGATGGCGCTCGGCGCTGGACCCTTCGACTCTGGCGCGGCCGAGCCAGATGCACGGAGAGTCAGCTCGACAAGGTCGTGCAAGTGGAGTCCACGTACCTCGAGGCGGATCTTCGGGCCGATGCCTGGCCGCCACCTACTCGGGAGGGTCGCATGGGGCGCGATCGCGAATTCGACACCATCGCCTGGGGTGCCACGGGCTTCGTGGGTCGGCTTGCTGCTCAGCGGCTGGCGGCCCGATGCAGGAACGGAGGCGACGTGCGCTGGGCCATCGGTGGACGCGATCAGACCAAGCTCGAACGTGATCGATCGAGTTTCGGCCCATTCGCGACCGAACGGACCAGAGGCTTGGACGCGCCCATCGGCGTAGACGAGCCGCCCGCACACGTACCGAGGCGGTCGACGGTGCTCCAGTAGTGACGAGGGCCGTATGATCGAGCCTCCCCAGATCGGAGAGCGCCATGATCGATGTAGAAGCGAAGACCGGCCTGGTCGGTTTCTTCGACATCCTCGGGTACCAGCAGATGCTGCTGGCCAACGACGTTTCCAGTACTGCCCGGATCGTCGTGGACGTGCTCTCGGAGGTGCCGGACACCGTCGTCTCGGGCGTGCTGGACGATCAGGGCCTGGAGCGAGCCGACGACCTCGCATCATGGCCCGAGTTCTCACGCTACTTCCAGGGCCTGGTGCGCGAGGAGATGGACTGGCTCCTCTTCTCCGACACGATCCTGGTGAGCCTGCCGCTGAGAATCGATCGCGACATCATCCACTGGGCGACGAGTGTCGTCGGCTTCGTCGAGGTGTGCGCCGTTCTGCTGCGGCAGATGTTCGACGTCGGCCTGCCGCTCCGTGGGGGCGTGTCGTTCGGGGAGTTCTTCATCCAGGACACCTACTTCGCCGGTCAGCCCATCATCGACGCCTACCGACATTCCGAGAGCCTCGACCTCAGCGGGTGTGTGCTGGCGCCGAGCGTGGAGCGGATGTACCGCCAGATGCGCCAGCACGCCGTGGACGCAGACTACGAGGAGTCGGTACGGTCGATGCTCGACCAGCTCTGTGTCAGCTACCTCATCCCACGGAAACGCGATCGCGTCGAGACGGGGTTGATGGTCAACTGGGTCAACCTGCCCATGCGCTCCTTCGAAGGTCTTCCGGCCGACCTGCGGGAGTACGTCTACTCCTCGTTCGTGGCTCACAACAAG
>JASFQX010000373.1:0-3379 GCA_050115215.1 Chloroflexota bacterium | reverse complement strand
GCCGATGTCGATGCCACGGAAGGGCTCGTCGAGCAGGAGCAACGGCGAGTCGGCCTGCAGCCAGCGCGCCACCACGACCTTCTGCTGGTTGCCGCCCGAGAGCGAGGCGATCTCGGCCGCAGGGCCGGAGCAGCGGATGGCCATCTCGTCGACGAACCGAACCGCGGCGCGGTTCTCGCTGCCTGAGCGCATGAGCCCCGCGAACCACTGGTAGGCGCGCAGGAAGGGCAGTGTGATGTTGCGCGTGACCGACCAGGCGGGGATGAGCGCCAGACTGGCGCGGTCCTCGGGCACCAGTGCCACGCCGGCCTCGACCGCAGCGTGGGGACTGCTCGGCTCATAGGGTCGTCCCAGCAAGGTCAGGGAGCCGCCGTTGAGCGGTCGAGCCCCGAAGAGTTGCTCGATGAGCTCGGTCTTGCCGGCACCGATGAGACCGGTCAGGCCGACTACCTCGCCCCGGTGGAGCGCGAAGCTCACTCCTGGGCCGCCGCGCAGTGCCGGCACGTCCTCGACGCGAAGGACCTCGTCGGCCGCCGTCATGTCCTTGGCCTCCGCGCGGAGCTCGAGGGCGATGAGCTCGCCCAGCATGGCGGCCACGAGCTCAGCACGGTCGATGGGCGCGCTGAAGTCCCCACGAACGCGTCCGTCGCGCAGGACCACGACGCGGTCACACAGCTCTTCGATCTCGCCCAGCGAGTGCGAGATGTAGATGACCGCGACGCCCTTGGCCGAGAGCCGTCGCACGGTGTCGAAGAGGCGCCCGGCCTCGTGCGCCGAGAGCGTGCTGGTGGGCTCGTCGAGCACGAGCACGCGCGGGTTCCGCGCTAGCGCGCGGGCGATGATGATCTGCTGCCGGTCGGATGGGCTGAGCGACTCGACCGGCGCGTCGAGGTCGACGTGCAGGTCCATCGCCTCGGCGATGCCCTCCGCGCGCCTGCGCGTGACCTGGCGCGTGGTGAGCAGCGGCATCGATCCGTCCGCGTAGGTGTCGAGCACGAGGTTCTCGGCGGCGGACATGCCGCGCACGACCCCCTGGTCGATCTGTTGGTGAACGGTCTGGACGCCTGCCCGAGATGCGTCGATGGGTGTGGGCAGCGAGACCTCCCGGCCGTCGATGAGGATGCGTCCGGCAGACGGCTGATGGACGCCGGACATGAGCTTGATGAGCGTCGACTTGCCGGCACCGTTGGTGCCGACGAGCCCGAGCACCTCGCCCTCGTGAAGGTCGAGATCGACCTCCACGAGGGCCCTGGTGGCGCCGAACGTCATGCACAGGCCGCGCACGGCGAGGACGGCCGAGCCCGGCGGCTCGGTCGCCGGTTCCCCAGCGGCGGGCAGCTGCGCCGCGGCGTCAGGCACGCTGGAGCCTGTCGCGGTCGGTCGGCGTCCCCCTGCTGCGTCTACTCGGCCGGCAGCAGATCGGGTGTCTGGAGTGAGGGTACGGCGTCAGCCAGCTGTTCCATGTTCTGGACGCCGCCGTCGAGGAGGGCCTCCTGCGTGATGAGCGCTACCGGCACGACGATCAGGTTCGGAACGTCTTCGCCCATGGCGGCCAGGTACGCGGCGCGCACCGAGATGGCGCCGACGTTGCCCGGATCGGCCGCGACCGTGGCCACCCAGGGGCTGTCGGGCGCGGTCATGACCGCGATGTCAGCGGTCGAGATATCGGCGCCGTAGACCTTGATCTGGTCTTGCAGGCCAAGCTCCTCGATGGCCAGCGTCGCGCCCTTGGCGAACTCGTCGTAGGGTGCGAAGACAGCCTCCACGTTGGGGTTGGCCTGAAGCGCGGCTGCGGCCTGGTCGGCCACCGTGACCGCCGTGGAGTCGTTGACGGCGCCGATCTGCGCGACCTGGTTGAGGCCGGGGTTGTCCGCCTTGACCTGCTCCCAGACCTCGTTGCGGCGATCGAGCGGGGCGAAGCCGGCGACGTAGACATACAGGACGTCACCCTCCCCACCGGTGTCGGCGACGAGCTGCTCCAGGCCCAGCCCGGCGATGTCGGCATCGGATTGTTCGACCTGGATGGCACGCTCGTCGCCGATGTTGACGTCGAAGGCCACGACCGGGACGCCGGCGTCAAGAGCCATCACACCGGCAGGCGCCATCGTCTCGACGAAGCCGTGGTCGATGATGATGGCGTCGGGCCCTGCGTTGAGGGCCGTCTCGAGATCGAGCGCCTGCTTGGCGTTGTCTCCGGACGCGTTGTAGATGGTCATGTCGATGCCCAGCGCGTCGGCCTGACGCTGTGCGCCGGCTTCCCACAGCTGGAAGTAGTCGCCCTCGGCCAGCTGGCGGATGAGTGCGATCTCGACGGGGCCCTCTGCGCTCTCCTCCTGCGCGGCGACCGGGCCGACGGACGCGGTGGCCAGTGTCACGACGCCGAGCGCGGCGACACCGATGCGAAGGTTCCTACCCACTCCTAGCACCTCCTCGTGCACATTCGTGCTCCACATGGAGCAATGCGCAGCAGGCTACTCCCCCGCAGCGCGGCGACGCAACCCGCTCACGTCGGTGCTAACGCCCGTTCCAGGCGCCAGGCTCGGGCCTGCTCGACGAGGAAGGCGGGGGTGTCTCAGGACGCGGGGTTCGACCACGCAAGGTGGTCGAACCCCGGGCAGGCTCCGCCTATGACGCGCTGTACGACTCGATGGCATCGCGCCCGACCTTGAGCTCTACGACGCCGTCGGCTGCGTCACTCACCATCTCGATGGGGATGACGTATTCGTGCCTGACGATCCGTCCTGTCTTCACGGCGACCGAGTCGTCCTTGACGTACGACACCTCGCCGATGCGATCGGGGCCGGCGTAGACCTTCCAGCCCTGTCGGATGTTCTCCGTTGTCTCGTGTGCCATGGTGACCTCCTGGGGTACGCGGGTCACGGCGCCCGCGAACGAACATGTGCTCGGGCTGCGCGTCCGCGGCTGTCGCGTGCGACATGGACCCACGCTCACTCCGACCAGCTTGGCGACAGGCGATCGACGACGGACTCCAGGCTCGAGCTGCCCGCATGGGGCATGCCCGACACCCCATCCCCGGTCGCCGAGTGGTCAGCGCACGTGGACACGACATCGCGGCACGGCTCGGCGCACGATGCCCACGATTCTACCGATTGACGGGATTGGGGTCGGGGTAGCCGCTATCGCATGTGGCCGCGAGAAGGCTCACATCACGTACCCTATAATCGTCCAGCTACACGACTCGCGTCGTGTCAGGCCATCTCTTGTCGGGGCGTGGCGCAGTTTGGCAGCGCGCAGCGTTCGGGACGCTGAGGTCGGAGGTTCAAATCCTCTCGCCCCGACCACACCCACCTGTGTGACTTCCGGTCTCCGTCTGCGCCGGTAGGGCTGCGCCGAGACCGAGGGTAACGGCATCGGGTGT
>JASFQX010000372.1:0-3380 GCA_050115215.1 Chloroflexota bacterium | reverse complement strand
CGTGCCCGGCAACATGTACTTCACCACCACCCGCTTCCACCAGGAGTACGCGGGCGGCACCTTCGTCGACGTCATCATCGACGAGGCCCACGACCCCACCTCGCTGCACCCCTTCAAGGGCAACGTCGACCTGGCCAAGCTGCAGGCCCTCATCGACGAGGTCGGCGCCGAGCGCATCCCCTACATCAGCGTCGAGACCAACGTCAACATGGCCGGCGGCCAGCCGCTGTCGATGGCCAACCTGCGCCAGACCTACGAGCTCTGCCGGCGCCACGGCATCTACGTCATGCTCGATGCCACGCGCGCGCTCGAGAATGCCTGGTTCATCAAGCAGCGTGAAGCCGGCTACGCCGACCAGTCGGTGGCCCAGATCCTGCGCCAGATCTGCGATCTCTCCGACGGCGCCACCGTCTCCTCCAAGAAGGACAACCTCGTCAACATCGGCGGCTTCCTGGCCGTGCGCGACGAGGAGCTGGCGCGCAAGGCCCGCACCATGGTGGTCGAGTTCGAGGGCCTGCACACGTACGGTGGCATGAGCGGGCGTGACATGGAGGCGCTGGCGCAGGGCATCCGCGAGATGGTCGCCACCGACGACCACGCGCACGCCCGCGTCGGCCAGGTCGAGTACCTCGGCGAGGCCCTGGTCACGGCCGGCGTGCCCATCATCCAGCCCACCGGCGGCCACGGAGTCTTCATCGACGCCAAGCGCGTCCTGCCACACATCCCCCAGGACCAGTTCCCGGCCCAGGCGCTCGCGGCCGCGCTCTACCTCGAATCCGGCGTCCGTGGCATGGAGCGGGGCGTGGTCAGCGCCGGCCGCGACAAGGAGACCGGCGAGCACCACTACCCGGCGCTGGAGCTGGTGCGCCTGGCCATCCCGCGTCGGGTCTACACCCAGGCGCACATGGACGTCACGGCCGAATCGGTCATCGACTTGCTGGAGCATCCCGAGGCCGTCTCGGGCCTGCGCTTCACCTACGAGCCCGAGGAGTTGCGCTTCTTCCAGGCCCGCTTCGAGCCGGTGCCCTGAGACCGGGAGCGCCGGGCCTCGACATGGCGCCTACGATGGGGCCGTGAGCAGCTCACCGCCCTCGGACCGGCCGAACGGCGAGCCCGCGAGGGAGCGTCGCGGGTCCCGGGTCGGCCCTGCCCTCGAGCTCGTGCTCACCCCGCTCGCTTCGCTCGTCTTCGTCGTGCTCTGGATCTACGTGGCCGCGGCGGCCTTCACCGACGGCACGCTGTTGACCGAGACCTGGGACTGGCTCACGGGGCTCGACACCGTGGCGGCCATCGTCGTCTGGATCGCGATCCTGCCCGTGGCGGTCTTCCTGTGGGCCTGGCAGGCACAGCTCGAGCCGATCTGGATGGGCCTCGTGATGCTGGGCCTGGTGGCCTGGACCTGGATCGCCTGGGCGGGGCTGCTGCGACTCGTCTGGCGCCGTCGCGCGTCACCCGCCGGGACCTAGCGAGCGGCTCGCCGAACCACCAGCGCGAACTCGGGCAGCGAGGCTTCGAACGGCTCCCCGGCCACGTCGCCGAAGACCTCGTCGACGACCAGCCCGGCGGACTCGACCTCGGCCGTGATCGAGTCCAGCGAGTAATGCTGGAACCAGTTGAAGTACTCGGTCTGACGGTCGCGCTCGATGATGACGTACTTCTCCAGGACCACCTTCCGGTCGTCGTACTTGAAGGTGTTGTGGAAGCCGTAGTAGGGCTGCGTGGACCAGAAGCCGTCCATCAGGCCCTCGCCGTAGGCCGTCATCTCCTCCCACGTCTCGAAGGCAGCCAGCGAGTAGACGTCGAAGAGGAAGGCGCCGCCGGGCGCGAGCAGGTCCGCCACCCGGCCCAGCAGGCGCCCGCGCTGCTCGGGCGAGAGGGCGCAGTAGTCGCACATGATCATCGTGGCCAGGTCGTAGCCGGTGCCCAGGTCCAGCGAGAGGTAGTCCCCCAGGCGGTAGTCGACCTCCAGACCCTCGCGAGCGGCCTGCGCCCGGGCGTGCTCGAGCGAGCGCGGCGAGATGTCGATGCCGGTGAGGCTGGCGCCGGTCCGCGCCATGCGGTTGACATAGAGCCCCGGCCCGCAGCCCAGGTCGATGACGCGCGAACCGGGCCCCAGGGCGAACCGCCGGCTGATCCAGCCCAGCGAGGCCTCGATGAACGAGGTCCGGCGCGAAGCCACGTCGATGTCGCCGTCGAGGTGGAAGCGCAGCATCATCTCCGAGATATCGGGGGAGCTCCACAGCTTGTCGGCCGTGTAGCGGGAGTACGGCTCGGGTCGCGCATTGATGCGCTCGAGCTGCTCGAACAGGGTCCCCTCGTCGTTCATGCCGCCTCCAGGGTCTCGAAGGGCGCCTTCTGCTTGAACAGTCGCTCGTCGACGGGTGCGCCCACGCGCAGCAGCGCCTGTCGCCAGCGTGGCGAGTTGGCCAGGGCCCAGCGCATCATGGTGGTCGAGGCCAGGCCGACCTCGCGCGCACCCGGCCGCGGCTTCAGCCCCAGCACCCGCCGGATCCGTGGCGGGACGGTCACGATGGCGGCGCTGGCGAGGACCTGGTAGCCGACCAGCACGGCCGGATCGAGCGGCGGCTGTCGCAGGAACTCGATCGCTTCCCGCATGCCCGGCGAGGGCGCGACGGCCGGATGCTCGGCCACCCAACTCGACAGCTCGGCGGCCGTCTCTGGTACCGGGTCGGCATCGAGCAGTCGGCCGATGCGGGCCTGCTCGGACACGAACTGGTCGGCTTCGGCTTCTGTCAGCCGCCGTGCGCCGTAGGCCCGGTGGCAGGCCAGGAACGAGTCCGTCAGCGAGTTGTGCACCCACGCAGCCAGCGGCGGGTCATCGGCCCGGTAGGGCATGCCGCGATGGGAGACGCCCACCACCCGCCGATGCGCCGCGCGCACGATGCGCACCGCCTGCTCGACCTCCGGCATGGCTCCGTAGGAGGTGGCGGTCACATAGTCGGACGTGCGCGAGAGGCGGCCCAGCGGGTCCTCGCGATAGCGCGAGTGATCGGCCACGCCGGCCACGACCTCCGGGTGGGCCGCCTGGATGAGCAGTGCCCGGATGCCGGCCACGAAACCCGAGACGTCGCCCATGACCTCCCAGGTGGCGGAGCCGGGCCCGAAGAGGCCCGGGTCGCCGGCGTAGTCCATGGTCCTGGCCATGGGATCGTTGCCGTGCGCGAACAGACCGGTCGTCCGGCTGACGACGGCGACCCGCAGCGACTCGAGGGGGTTGTGGGTTCTCACGCTCCGTACTCTACCCAGTTCGCCCGCCTTCCTGATATTGACAGAGTGTCAACCGCCGTCTAGATTGACAGTATGTCAACTTACGTACAGCCCAGACCGGCGGGCGAGGTGCCGGTCATCGCGGCGGAGGG
>JASFQX010000371.1:0-3382 GCA_050115215.1 Chloroflexota bacterium | reverse complement strand
CTCGCACGCACGTGCGTAGATGGGCGGGTAGAAGTCCGAGGCGCTGTAGTGCACCAGCTCCTCGGCCTGCTCCTTGATGGCCGTGATGACCGCCGGGTGCGAATGGCCCGTGGAGTTGACCGCGATGCCGGCACAGAAGTCGACGAAGACATTGCCGTCGATGTCGGTGACCGTGGCGCCGGCACCGCGCACGGGCACGAAGGGGTAGGCGCGTGGCAGGCTCGGCGACGACCAGGCCTCATCATAGGCCACGTGCTCCCTGGCCCTGGGCCCGGGCACCTCGGTCACGAGGCGTGGAGCCGTGGTCTGGTCAAGGTCGACGAGCTTGGCTTCGGTCACGTGGCCTCCTCCGTGCGCCGGTGCCCCGGCTCGGCCGTAGCCCCGGGCGAGTCGTATGCACCGTGGATAGCGAGTATACGGGCCAGCCCGGGTCTCGATATCACCTCTGGCCACACCGCCGGTGGCCCGACGCGGCGGGTCTCGCTCCGGTCATGTTCGAGGTCGGTGACCGAGCGGCGCCCGTGCGAGCCTGGCCCATCAGTCCACGATGGTGTGCGACTGCTCCCGCAGGAACTGGGCCACGTAGTAGGGACCGAGGGCAGCCTTGCCGGTGGAGCCGGATCCCTTCCAGCCGCCGAACGGCTGCACACCCGGCCACGCGCCGGTGGTGGCACCGGCGCGCCGATTGACGTAGAGCACGCCGGTGTGGATGCCGTCGAGGAACCGCTCCACCTCGTCCTCGTCCTCGCTGTAGATGCCGGCGGTCAGGCCGTAGACCACCGCGTTCGAGAGCTCGAGGGCCTCGTCCAGCGAGTCCACCGGGCAGACCGCGGTGAAGGGTACGAACAGCTCGTCGCGGAAGAGCCGGTGGTCGGCGGGCAGGTTGCCCACCACCGTCGGCTCCACGAAGAAGCCGCGCGCGAGGTCTCCTTCGGTCAACACCTCGCCGCCGGTGAAGACCGCGCCCTCGGCACGGGCCTCGGCCACGGCCTGCCGGAAGCGATCGACGGCACGCTCATCGGTCACCGGCCCCATGAAGATCTGGCGCAGCAACGGATCGCCCACGGTCACGGCCTCGGTCACCTGCACCAGCTTCTGCACCAGCTCGTCGTGGACCGAGCGCTCCACGTAGACCCGGCTGTTGGCCGAGCACTTCTGGCCGCCGAAGCCAAAGGCGGCCCGCATGATGCCTTCGGCCGCCTTGTCCAGGTCGGCGCTCTTCATCACGATGGCCGGGTTCTTGCCACCCATCTCGACGATGCAGGGCCGCGGGTAGGACTTGGTGAAGGCCCGCTGGAGACCCATGCCGACCTCGTACGAGCCGGTGAAGACGATGCCGTCGATGGCCTCGCTCCCAGCGAGCTCGTCGCCCACGGTCTCGCCCGGTCCCATGACCAGATTGACGACCCCGTCCGGGATGCCCGCGTCGCGCAGGGCCTCGATCAGCAGCACGCCGCTCATGGCGCCGGCCCGGGCCGGCTTGAAGACCACCGTGTTGCCGGCCACGAGCGCGCCGCCGATGGGACCGGCGGCCAGAGCCATGGGGAAGTTGAAGGGCGCGATGACGCCGAACACCCCGTGGGGCCGGAGGACCGAGCGGGTGTGCGTGGCTGGGTCGCCCAGGTTGTCCATGGGCTTGACATAGAACTCGTTCTCGACCGCGATGCGCGCGTAGTAGCGGATGAGATCAGCGCTCTCCTCGACCTCGCCGATGGCCTCCAGGCGGTTCTTGCCCACCTCGATGGCCATGAGCGCGGCGTATTCCACGGCTCGCTCGCTGATGAGGTCGCCGGCCGCGGTCAGTAGCTCCACGCGGCGCTCCCAGCCGAGGCCGTTCCAGGCGGGCTGGGCTGCGCGCGCGGCGGCGATGGCGTCCTGCACGTCGCGGCGGGTGCCCATGGCGAAGCGTCCGACCAGGATGTCCTGGTCGATGGGGGAGCGCAGCTCGAACTCGCCCTCGCCGGCGCGTTCCCGGCCGCCGATGACGTTGGGATGGCCGCCGCCGAGACGAGCGCGGGCCTTGACGACGGCCTGCTCGAAGGCGGCGTGAAGCTCCTCGTTGTCGGCGCGGAGGGTGGCGTAGGTGATCTTGGTGCGCGCGGCGTCGCTCATGTCCGTCTACCTCGTGGCGTCGATCTGACGACCCTTCATGACTCGGGCCGGCTGCGTCGGGGGGTCGCGTCCGTGCCCCGAGTCTACTCTCGCGCCGCGTCCGGGACTGACGCTCAGGGACCTGCGAATCAGGACGGCCGCTCCGTTTCCGGAGCGGCCGCACGAGGTGCCCGACCGGGATCGAGGCCGTCAGGCCGTCTCGGCTTGCTCCGCGTTGCGGGCCTGCACGTTGCGGAAGCAGTCGGAGCAGTAGACCGGCTTGTCCATGCGCGGCTTGAAGGGAACCTGGGCGGCATTGCCGCACTCGGAGCAGATGACCGCGAAATACTCGCGCGGGGCGCGGTACTCGCCGCGCTCGTAGCCGCGGGGGCCGCCGATGTCCCGGGAGTCGTAGTTGCTCGACTCACGCATGGCGCGGCGGGCAGCCCGGCAGCTGGGGCAGCGCTTGGGATCGGAGACGAACCCCTTCTCTGCATAGAACTCCTGGTCGGCCGCGGAGTGGACGAATTCCACGCTGCAGTCGACGCATGTGAGGGTTCGATCCGTGTACGACACCTGTTGACCTCCTGGGGCGCGATAGCTTGCACTGTGGTCCGGGAGCGCCGCCCCGGGGCAGGCCGAAACAGGCGGGCGTAGGCGTCTGGAGTGCCGGGCGCCATATGTCCCAGTTCTGTCCCGAGGTCCCGTTCTGGTGGGGCGCACCGGAATGCTCGGGGGAGGGTACACCGAGCCTGCCGAACCGGCAACGACGGCCGATTCCACGCTCGCTGGTGCCGGTCGGGACGGTGGTCCGCGGCCCTGCTGCCGTCAGTACCGGTGGCCGCGGGGACCGTGGTAGCGGCGCCCGCCAGCAGGCCCGGTGGCACAATGGGCCGGTCGTCGCGTGTGTCGCTGCGCCTGCCCATCAGCGACCAGAGGAAAAGGGACCTCCTCACCCACATGCCGCTGCTGCTCCATCTCGCCGATATCCACCTCGGTGCGCGCCACGCAGACATGGGTGCGGCTGCGGTCGAGCAGCGTGAGCGCCAATCGGCCGCCTTCCGGCGCGCCATCGATGAGGGCCTCGCGGCAGAGGTGGACGTGGCCCTCGTCTGCGGCGATCTCTTCGATTCCAACGCCCAGTCGCGGCGCTCGGTGGAGGGGACCGTCAGCGAGCTCCAGCGGCTGACCGATCGAGGGATCCGCGTGGTCATGATCCCGGGTACCCACGACGTCTACGACAGCCGCTCGATCTACCGCGCCTTCGACCTCGCCAGCCTGGCGGGCTTGC
>JASFQX010000370.1:0-3383 GCA_050115215.1 Chloroflexota bacterium | reverse complement strand
CGAGCAGCTGCACCTCACCGAGGCCGCCGAGTGGCGCGCCTGGCTGGAGGCGAACCACGGCCGGCAGCAGGGTGTCTGGCTGGTCTCGTACAGGCCGCGCACCGGCAAGCCCGCCATCAGCTACGAGGACGCCATCTGCGAGGCCCTCTGCTTCGGCTGGGTCGACAGCACCTATCGCCGCCTCGACGACGAGCGCGGAGCGTTGTGGTGGTCACCGCGGCGCAAGGGCAGCCTGTGGGCGCGCACGAACAAGGAGCGGGTCGCGCGCCTGGAGGCCGAGGGGCGCATGACCGATGCGGGTCGCCAGGCCATCGCGCGAGCCAAGGCCGATGGGTCATGGTCGATCCTCGAGCCGGTGGAAGCCCTGGAGGTCCCGGCCGACCTGGCTGCCGCGCTCGAGGCCAGGACGGGAGCCCGGGAGCGGTGGGAGTCCTTCGCGCCGACCGCCAGGCGGGCCTACCTGCTCTGGATCGTCACGGCCAAGCGCGCCCCCACGCGGGCCGGGCGCGTCGAGGAGACGGCCGACCGTGTGGCCGCCGGACTCCGCTACGAGGAGCGCTAGGCCAGCCGGCCCATCCCCTGGCCGCGATCTGCGGGGACCGTGGTACGGGGGCCGCCATCCGATCGGTACCGGTGGCAGTGCGCGACGTGTGACCTAGCGTCCTGAGCGGTGCGGTCCAGTGCGGTCGACCGAGCGCCACAGGGTGCCGCGCCTACAGCGATCCGAGTGATGCACCGTTCAACTGACGAAGCCCAGCACGAATCGGGGACCGAGGCGATGCGGCCAGGCCGCACACGCGGCCAGGCGCTGGTCGAGTTCGCCCTGGTGCTGCCGGTGATGCTCCTCCTCCTGCTGCTGGCCGTCGACTTCGGCCGGCTCTTCTTCTCGTACGTCTCCGTCCACAATGCGGCCAGGGAAGGCGCGTACTACGCCTCGCGGCACGCCGGTGACCGCGACTTCGACGCGGACGACTACGTGCTTGGGGTCGCGAATGCGACCGCCAGCCAGGCCAACGCCCAGGCCCAGGGCGGTGAGGGCGACTTGACCGTGACCGGGCCGACCTGCTTCTCGGCCTCCACCCGCGCCGCCATCAGCTGCGACCTGGCCAGCGACTTCGCCAGCGGCATCGGCAACCAGGTGTCGGTCGGCGTGAGCCAGCCGTTCACCTTCTTCACGCCGGTCATCGGCGATCTCCTCGGCGGGCAGCTGACGCTGGAGGTCACGGCTACCGCGCCGGTCCTCGACCGGATGTTGCTGTCGGTCTACGCCGACCCCGAGCCCACGCCAGTAGCCGCCAGCTCGCCGACGCCCGAGCCCACGCCGACACCCGAGCCCACGCCGACACCATCGCCTCCCGGAGCGTCGCCGATCCCCACCCTGGCACCCACGCCGGCACCGACCACGGTACCGACGACGGCCCCGGACTCGCTCTGCACCGTGCCCGATTACTTCAACACCTACTTCGCCGATCCCGACGCACTGATCACCTGGGCCGACGCCGGCTTCAGCGGCACGCTTACCGATCTGTCCGACAACCAGAGGATCAAGAGCCAGACCATCCTGGCCGGCTCGAGTGTGCCCTGTGGCTCCAGCATGACCGTGGACGACGAGCCATGATGCTGCGCAACGGAGGCAGCCGACGCAACCGTGAGCGGGGCCAGGCCCTCGTCGAGCTGGCCGTCGTGCTGCCGGTATTCGCTCTCGTCGTCTTCGGTGCCTTCGACGTGGGCCGGGCCGTCTATACCAACTCGGTGCTCTCGCAGGCAGCACGGGAGGGAGCCCGTCTCGGTGCGACCGAGGCCGGGTGGGTCGGCGTGCCCGACCCGGGCTGCGTCAGCGAGGCCGGCGCGATCAACGCTTCGAACCCAGGCGCCCACGTCTGCCCCGCCACCGCTGCCGACCTCAAGGCCCACATCGTCGAGGCCGCGGATCGCATGACCGTGGGCGTCGGCAGCGTCGACGTCTACATCAGCTGTCACGAAGGGGCGCCCGACGATCCACCGCCTACCGGTGCGTGGACCGATGCCGACGACGATGTCGGGAACGCCTGCAGCACGGTAGGTACCGCCGGAGACGTCGTCTCGGTCCGGGTCGCGCACGACTACCAGCCGATGACCCCGGTCATCGGGAGCCTCATCGGTCCGCTCTCGCTGAGCGGCTCGGCCAGCATGATCATCAACTAGGAGACGCCATGGGTCTCACACGTGGTCGCTCCCAGCGCGGCCAGGCGCTTGCGCTCTTCACCGTCGCCATCTCCGCCATCACCCTCGGCGCGGCCATCGTGGTCGACGGTGGCTACGGCTTCGCGCAGCGTCGAGCCGCCCAGAACGCCGCCGATTTCGCGGCCATGGCCGGCACGCGCATCGTGGGCATCTCGTTGACCGGCTCGCCGGTGGGCGTGGGCACGGCCAGCAACGTCGAGAGCTCGATCCAGGCCGCCCTGACCGCCAACGGGGCGTCGCTGGTCAGCGCCCAGTACATCGACGAGGCGGGCCGGGCCATGGGCAACGTGGTGGGCGCCTCTTCCATTCCCGACGGGAGCTTCGGCGTCGTCGTCGAGGCCCGCGTCGACTGGCAGCCGTTCCTGCTGGAACCGCTGGGGGTGACCGACTGGTTGGCCACGGCCACGGCCACGGCCAGGACGCCCGGCGAGTCCCTGGGTGGAGGCGTCGTCCCGGTCGGCATCCACATGGATGCCTATGAGGACCTGCCCTCGTGCACGACGCAGGACTTCTTCGACTGCATCCAGGGCCTGTCCGGTCCGCTGACCTCCGGTCGGATCAACGCTCCCGGCCAGTTCGGCTGGCTCTCCTTCGGCCTTCACGGCAGCGGTGGCAAGTGTGACTGGGAGTCGAGCCTGGGCATGCAAGATGCGGGCTGCGAGGTCAACCAGCCGTTCCTCGATCTCGAGCTGGGACCGCCTCCGGAGACGTTCGGCTGCTGCACCGAGGTCGGCCTCGACGACAGCGAGGACAAGATCGCCGGGCTCAACGGCAACGAGTGGGGCGACCTGACCGAGTACATCGACCAGACCCTCGTGATGTGGGCACCCATCTGGGAGTCCACCGCCGGCTCCGGGCGCAACGCCTACTACAACATCGTGGGCTTCGGCGCGATCGTCTTCACCTCGTCCGGCGACGGCAGGCAGCACGCCAAGTGGCTGGAGGGCAAGGCGGTCTCCGGCCTGTGCAAGGAGAACCAGTCCATCGAAGGCAAGACCTACTGCAGCGGACCCGGCGACACGTTCAAGATCGGTGTGACCGGCGAGGTCAAGCTCATCCGCTGAAACCGTCATCGCCGGCTGTGCCCGGCGACAACACCAGACCGAGCCAGCCCCCCCGCACCAATGTACGGGGTCACTTCCCCGCGCTGCCGGGATACC
>JASFQX010000369.1:0-3383 GCA_050115215.1 Chloroflexota bacterium | reverse complement strand
AGGGTGGCCCAGAGGACGAGCCGCGAAACGAAGCCGTCTACCAGGGCTTGTGGTGCCTCTTCCTGCATGCCCGTCCCTACATCAACGATGTCCCTCCGGACGTGTCGTGCGAGTACGAGCCCCGGCCGATGACTCGCGCTGAAGCCGGAGCGTTCTACCAGGAGCTCGCCCAGGACGTCAACTACGTGATCCACCAATGGGGATGCGCAGAGCGCAAGTCCCAGAACGGGCTGAGCTGGAAGCAAGACAAGGCGTGGGCTGAACGCACTCGCCGGGCCAGCGAGCAGGTCGATCGTCAGGCCAGAGCCGTCATGTGGCCGTCGAACGTTCGCCAGGAGATCGCGGAATTGCTCGACCTCCGGGCGGCCTTCGACGACGCCCAGGGGCGCGCCTACGGCCACATGAGCTATGCAGACTCGTTGCTGTCTGGTGACTGGGGCCAGATGCACGAGGCCAGCGTCGAGTCCGGCACGGTCGCGCAGCAGGTGAGGGCCGCGCTGCGGATCTCTGATGTCCCCGATCCGGGCAACGACTGCAAGGCGGTCAAGCGATACGAACGCCAGCACGAGCCGGCGCCGGCGTTCGACAGCCCGTACTCGCACCCCGACTTGACAGGCATCGCGCGACAGCTCGCCGCGATCGGGCTGGTCGAGAGCCGGTCGAACGCGGACCCGGATCGCTCGCTCTACCTGACCGAGGAGGGTCTGGCAGCGGCGAGAGCCATGGCTACCATCTCGGATGACGCTACGGCCGACGAAGTGGTGTCTGGTCTGTTCACGCTCGTACCCCAGCCATCGCCGGAGTCGTCTCCGTCACCCGAGATCGCGGACATGGAATAGCGCCTAGGCCCCCCGGGACCGGCCAAGATAGACCACGCCGGCGGCGACGAGCCCGAGCCCGACGATCCAGGGTCCATCGGTCAGGAGCACGACCGGTGCGGCGATCGCTCCTGCCACGATGAAGCCGATCCCTACCCTTCGATGGTCGACCGGGAGGCCGTGCCGGCGGTAGCCGAACCACTCGATGACCGCGCCGAAGACAAGGGCCATGCCCACGAGCACGGCGACGCCGATCCCGACGGCGATGGCATCGGCGCTCACCGGGCCGTTCTCCCTCCGACGTTGGCGGCCCCTCGCGTCACGCGCAGAGTGGCAACCTGCTCAACGGGCAGCAGCCAGGGGCTGCACGACATGGATCCCGTCACTGGCGGCAGCCCACAACGAACCGGCTGGCCCGATGGCAAGGTCGGAGATGCGAGCGCCCTGCAGGTGCCGACTCCAGTCCTCGCCATCGAAGCCGGCGATGCCATGGGGCGCGCCGGACTCCCCGGTGATCTGGAGGAGCGCCCAGAGCGTGCCCTCGGGGTCGACCGCGATACCCGAAACGCCAGCCCGCCTGTCCTCGCCCAGCGGCAGGACCAGCGAGAAGGTGCCGTTCTCGAAGCGCAACAGGACGCCGTCGCCGAGCTCCAGGCCGACATAGGCAGCCAAGGCGGCGCGATGGGCTTGCTCGGCAGGCGCTGGTCGGCTCTCCTGGCCGCTCAGCGGATGGTGACGTTGCCCTTGATGACCGAGCCGGGCAGGACGAGATCGAGGTCGTCATCCAGCAAGGCGATGACGACTGGGTCATCACAGTGCCCGGCACCCGGGAATCCGAGGGCAAGGTCGGAGTGTCGGTCCGGTTCACCGGTCGCCCGGTTGTCCTCCCACGCCTCGACGAAGTAGTCCCCGACTTGCGCCCCTCCCGCACTTCCGCCGATCACCTTGGTGACCTGGTGCTCCACGTACGCTCGGTTCCCGATCCGCGCGAAGCAGGTCACCCGCCCGACCTGGATCACGGTGACGATGGCACCGGCGTCGTTACGGTAGGTCACCTTCTCGTGATACGTCCCACGGGCGCCGGTGGGATCACCGGACGCGTTGATGGACACCGTGAGGTTGTTGAAGGGATCGATATTGCCCAAGAGGGTCAGCGACCCCTTGATGGAACCGCTGTAGTCCTGCGCGCCAGCCGCTGGCGCCACCGTGAGCAGCAGGCCGGCGGCCACCAGCCCCACCATCAGTCGCTTCTTCATGTCGTTCCCCCCATCGACGGGCACGACCGGCAGGATGGCGGCCCGGTCCGGCTGACGGCACGGACATCGCGGGCCGATCGGTGCGCCCGACACCGCGATTCTCTCGCGGACGGCAAGCGTGCTCGCGCCAGCCGAGCTGGCACACCCCTCCCGCTACTCTGCGCCCATGACCGACGCCGACCTCAAGGCCGCCTGGGCCGCAGTTCACGACAACACGCCTGACGGCTGGTACGTCGGGCGGCCCGGCTACGAGGAGCGATACCGGCAGCGGTCGACGTACGCCTTCGATTCGAGCGAGAAGCCCGTCGTCGGCAAGGGGTCGCGCGAGTGGGCCGCGCTGGGCCCGACCGGTCTGGAGTGCGTCAGGACGGTGGCGCGGTGCCTGGCGAGCTGAAGGCGGGGCGCTGGTCCAGGGTAGGTGGCCGGTCCGGTGTCGTTTCGTCGTTGCCCGGACGCACCGGGCAAGTCCCCACAGACACCACCGGAAGGCACCTGACCATTAGCATCTGCGAGGTCAGCTGATCGCTGTTCGACACTCCGCCTGCTATCGAGCGTGTCGCTAAGGGGGGTCCACGGTGGCCCCGAAGGTGGAGGTATCCCTAGATGAGCAAGCAGAAGTTCGTGGCTGTACTCGCTGCTGGTGCGCTGGCGCTGACGGTTGCAGTTCCCGCCCTCGCCAAGGGCGGACCGCCCGCTGGTGTCGGCGAGGGCGCACCGCCGGCCGGTATCCAGTGCCAGCAGGCGGGGATCGGGACGTTGCAGACCCTCGGGCTGCTGCCCGCGGTCGCGAAGGACGGCATCGAGGTCGTCGGCGTGGGGACACTCGACTTCCCGACCGTCCTGTTCCTGCACCGCACGCAGCCGGAGTTGTTCCAGACCGGCGGTGTCTCCGTGGTCGTGCCGGGCGTTGGTCCGGTCGCAGCGACCTGGTGCGACTGACCAGCGACTTGAGGCCCCGACTGGCGAGGGATCGCTAAGCCGATCCGGCCCGATCAAGAGGCCCGCCCCGCAAAGGGGTGGGCCTCTTCTCATGCACAGCCGTAGGGCCAGGAGCGATGACACAACGATCTGGAGAACGTGGAACGGGTTGCGCCCGGCGGCGCTGGCATCCGACCTAGCCACGCCGGCAAGCTACGACGAGGGCCTCAGCCCCGCTTGCGCTGGCCTCGCTGTCGTCGTGCCAGCAGCTCGTCCATGCGCGCCTTGATGCGCGCCTCCCAGCCCTCGTCTGTGGGCTCGTAGTAGCGGCGTTCGACCAGCTCGTCAGGCAGGTACTGCTGCTCCACGTCCGCGTGCTCGTAGTCGTGCG
>JASFQX010000368.1:0-3393 GCA_050115215.1 Chloroflexota bacterium | reverse complement strand
TGCCGCTGTGGGAGCAGACGATCGACGGGCTGGGGGTCGACCTCGACATCGAGCGCATCATCGCCGAGGACGAGGCCATCGCGCTGCTCTACACCGAGCGCGGCTGGTCCCGCTCCCCCTTCGGGGACCGGCCCGCGACCGGCCGCTCGTACGAGCTGGCCGCGGTGGACTGGTTCGTCATCGAGGAGGGCCGGATCGTCCGCCAGTGGCGCCTGCGTGACCGGGCCTCGCAGGCGCGCCAGCTGGGCTGGGAGCAGCCGTTGCCGGCCCGACACGATGCGGCGAGGATCGCATAGCCAGGAGCCTTTGGTCGGGAGCTCGGTCGCGCACATGCCCTTGGGGCCCGCGAGGGGTGTGCGGTGAAGGCGTCGATCATCGTCTGCTGGTGAGCGTGGGCCTCACGCGTCAACCGGGCGAGAACACCTCGACAGCAGCGCGGTGACCCGGTGCTCGAGCGAGTCGCGCGTCGCAGGTGATGAGCGGCACGCCGAGCGTCTCCGCGAGCACGACGAACGCTGCGTCGTAGGCCGTCAGGTTGTGACGCAGTTCCCACATCCTGTCGGCGAGCGGGACATGCGGGTAGCGGACCATGACCAGGTCGGCGAAGTCGGTCCGGGCGTCAGACGCCCGATCGGCGCTGATCGCCCCCGTATGGACCAGCCGCCAGAGCGCGTGCTGGAACTCGACGTCCAGCAGGTGCGGCGCGTGCAGGTCACCGTCGCCGCGGACGCGGTCGGCGAGCCCAGCGACCTCCGGTCGGCCCAGCAGGATGCTCAGGATCGCCGACGTGTCGACGACGATCACCGACGATCGCGACCCGAGCGGACGGCCTCGACGATGCGTTCGACCTCGGCTCCGCCCGAGCGCGCGGCGGCTCGCCGAAGGACGTCGGCCACTGGCGGACGCTCCGCCAGTCGCGTGATGTCTTCGAGCAGATAGTCGGACAGCGACAATCCGGCCGCGGCGGCGCGCGCCCGCAAGGTCCGGTGGATGTCGTCAGGCACGTTGCGGATCTGGATGGAGTGGCTCATCCAGGAAGGGTACGCCCGACATGGGTGTATCGCACGTCTACTGCATGCGCGCCGGAAGCACTCGCTCAGTCGTTGCAGAGGGCTCTACGCCGTGGGCTCTTGCAGCGGACGCTTGAAGCACATCATGACCCGCCCGATGCCGGCGCGATCGGCGTCGGGCAGGTACGTGACGGTTACCAGCTCCCAGCCGTCGCGAGCGAGCTCGTTGATGGCGGCCTCGTGTTTCGTCGCCCGGTAGACGCCAGGCGCTTCGCGCAGTTCCTGCTCGTGCAGCCAAAGCACCGAGATGACGCGATACTCCATCGCCCAACCCGCCCTTCACCTGATCCTGTCTCAGCGCCTGAACGAACAAGGCCCTGGTGGGTTCGCGTCGCGGGCCGGTCGGCTCGTTGGTCATGAGCGGTATCCAGGGTCTCGGACCCGATCGGCCTTCTACTGCCGTCTCTACCGTCGTGAGCCCCGACGCAGCCGCCCTGCGCGTTCCACCAGGGTCACCTCCATTCTACTCCGGGGGATGTCTGACGCAATGGGCATCCGCGGGCACCGAACATCGTGGAGTCCGTTTCCGGGTGCTTCGCGACGCGGCTGGTGGCCCGATGCCCACGACTGGCTGATCGGCTGCCCCCCAGGTCGCTTCCGGTCCTTGAACGCGGCGACGGTTGCCCGCGGTGATGCGGAACCCTAGTCCGTTCCCGCCTCGTCACCCCAGATGGCCTCGAGGAACGGATAGCGTTGCGAACCCTCGACGTAGGCTTCGTAGTACTCGGGAGCCTTCAGGTAGAAGTCCTGGTGGTACTCCTCCGCCTGGTAGAACGGCCCGGGCTCGAGGACCTCGGTGGCGATGGGTTCGTCAAAGCGGCCGCTCTCCTGCAGGGCGTCCCGCGAAGCCTGGGCCAGCTCTCGCTGCTCGTCGTCGTGGTAGAAGATGGCCGTCCGGTACTGCGAGCCTCGATCGGTGTTCTGGCCGTCCGCGTCGGTGGGGTCGATCAGGACCCAGTAGAGATCGAGCAGTTCGGCGTAGCTGACCTGCGTTGGGTCGTAGGTGACCCGGATGGCCTCCGCGTGACCGGTCGTGCCCGAGGAGACCTGCTCGTACGTCGGATCCTCCAGCGATCCGCCGGTGTAGCCCGAGACGACATCATGGACGCCCTCCACCTGCTCGAAGGCAGCCTCCGTGCACCAGAAGCACCCCCCAGCGAAGGTCGCCGTCGCGAGCTCGTCGGGAACCGCCTCATCCGACTCGCTCGCGGCGCTCGTCACCGCCCCGACGCCCACCGCCGCCATGCCAAGCGTGAGCACCATCAGCATCGCTGTCAGTCGCTCTCTCATGATCCCGAACCCTTCACCGTGCTACGTCTCGATCGTGGCCGCAGGGTGGCAGGTCGGTGTGTCGATGGCGTGTCGCTGCATCACCTGAGTGGATGGAGTTGCCGTTCCGCTCGGCACGAAGCACCGCTGACTGCCCCGGCTGTCGATGACGACCCGAGTCCGGGTGATCCTCAGCGCGCCACTGTGCTGCTGGTCGACTCGCGACTCGCGACGACCGCGGGCGACCCTACCGCGCCCGCGCCAGTCGCTCGAGGCTGGCCCTGACGCATGGCCACGACCATGACGATGACGATGCCGGCCCCGATGAGGACGTCGCCGAGGCTGAAGACGTTCGAGTAGGGCACCCAGTCCGGCAACGCAAAACGGTCGATGAGGAGCTCGAGCGCCGGGCTCGGGGTGGACACGCTATTGGCATGGTACGTCGTCCCGATCGGCTCACTGATGCCGAGGGCTTCCGGCGTGGCGGGCATGTAACCGCCATTGGCGATGATGGCCGCCAGGTTGGCGCAGGCACCGAGGGTGACGATGATGAGGCCCGGCGCCTTGCGCACGTTGCGCAGCATCACCAGGACGACCATCGCTGTCGAGGACAGGTAGATCAGGGGCACGAGGTCCCCAGCTGCCTCATACACCCGATCAGTGAAGAGCACGACCTGGATGATGAGCGCGGCGATCGCCAGCCACGCCCACTCGAGGCGGAGGTCTGCGAGGCGACCGATACGTCCGCCGAGCAGCAGGCCGATGACGAGCCCGATGAGCACCGCGTAGAGCATGAACATGACGGTCAGCCGGCCTTCACGCTCGCTGTTGATGTCTGAACGAGTCCGAGGCTCGCTCCGGGCATCTTGTCGAATCGCATCAGTTCTGTGTCCTCGTTAGAAGGGCCGCGAGGCTCTGCACCATGAAGCCATGAACGTCTTCTACGTCGGCATGGTCCATTGGTCCGGCCAGGCAGGGTGACCCGGTCTCGTTGCCGGGAGGGTCGCATTCGCCCTCCTGAGCTGGTGCGATCAGGTGTAGTCACCAAGTACCC
>JASFQX010000367.1:0-3397 GCA_050115215.1 Chloroflexota bacterium | reverse complement strand
GGAAGGCCCCGATGAGCCCACTGAGTTCATCGAGCTCGAGGATGTCGAAGTGATCCGTGTCCACCTCGGTGAAGTCGTGCTCCACGCCGGCCGCCGCGAGCGCGCTGACGAGCTTCCGGGAGTCCTCGATCGGGACCATCTCGTCAAGGTTCCCGTGGATGACCAGGAAAGGCACCGTCTCCTCGTCGACGTTGTGGACCACGGATGCCGCCCTCCAGACCTCCGGGACCTCTTCGATCGAGCCGCCGTACAGCCGGTTCAGCATCTGCGTCCAGTCCGGGTCCGGGTCCGGGTCCATGAGGTCCGAATCCCCCGAGATGTTCACCACGCAGTCTGCGCGGCTGGGGATTCCCGCCAGATCCGGGTCGGCATCCGCCGGCCCTTCGGTCGTGCCGAGGAGGCCGGCGAGCTGGCCGCCCGCCGAGTGGCCGATGGCGCAGACACGCTCGGGGTCGACCCCGAACTCGTCGGCATGGGCGCGGACCCAGCGCATGGCTCGCCGGGCGTCATCGAGCTGGGCGGGCCAGGGGTTGGATCCGTCGAACTCCCAGAACAGGCGATAGCCGGCGAGGAAGGTCACGTATCCCTGTTCGGCGATCTCCTCGGCCCAGGGGGCGTCTTGGAGCGGCTGGCCGTAGACCAGTCCACCACCGTGGAAGATGATCACGGCCGGGCGCGGCGCGGCGCGGGGCTCGAGCTCGTAGGCGTAGATGATCTGCTTCGGATCGTCACCGTAGGGCATCCTGATCGTGAGCTGCGGCCACTCGACGTCCTGGTCGCTCGCCGGCGACTGCGCCGCCACCGCAGCGCCCTGGTCCGCCAGCAAGGCCAGCATCACCACCCCGACCAGGGGCAGTCGTAGTGAGCGCATCCGACTTCTCTCCCTTGCCGCGTGCGACCTTCCCATGGTGGACCCCCTTCGCATCCTGCGGGCCGGGTTCGCGAGTGGCTCGACACGGTCCTCAGCGGCCATGATCGACGGACCGTGCGTCGTTGCCTCCCGCTAGGAGGATTCTCACGCCGATGGCAACCGAGGCCACTCGAGCGCCAGCGGCAGCAGGGGCGGCGCGACGGGCCTACTCGGGCCTCGGCTCCACCAGGTCGGGCGTGATGGGCTGGCCCTTCGAGATCGGGACCGCCGCCACGTGGCCGAGATACTCGGTCTTGTTCGTGTACACGTCGGGGCCGATTCCCGCCGCAGCGACGAAGGCGTCCCACGCTCGGACGGGGTCGCCCACGTCGAGGTCGGAGCTCGCGACCATGACGACTTGCGGGTCCTCGATCGAGCGGAACGTGTACTCCGACAGGAGCGACTTCCGACGGCTGTCGATGTCTTCGCCGATCAGTTCGAAGGCCAGCCGCTCGCCGTCGTGGTCCCAGCGGTAGGTCGCCGAGCTGACCTGCTCCGATTCCACCACCTTCACCGCGGATCCGCCCTTCACTGCAGTGTAGACGTCGCCATCGACGGCATAGCTGAAGGGCGCGGTTGAGCCCTGGCCGAGACTGTGGGCCATCCCGAACCCGTCCCCGTGGAACTCCAGCATCACGCGGCCGGTCTCCACCGAGACGAAGTAGCCCGTCGGGAAGGAGGTCGTAGACGACTCGCTCACCGCCGCTGGACTCGCGTCTTCCGTCGCTTCGGTCTGCGCCACCGCCACGCCGGTGGTCCCGACCGTCAGCGCCAGGACAGCCATGACGGCGGGTATCAGTCGCAACGTACGCATGAGGATCCTCCACAAGAGCGTTCTGACGGGAGCTAGCGTGTCCTGTGCTGCTCAACGCTCGCTCAACGTGCGGTCACTCGCTGACAGCGCGGGCCTGACGTGTCACGACCTCGGACCTTTGAGCCCGAAGCGACGACGTGGCGTCAGGCTGCCCTGATTGCCGCCGGTAGGAGAATCGTAGGTGTCGGGCGCGCCGAGCGGCCCGCGATGTCCGCGACCTCAGCCGGACCGGACCGCCGTCTGTGCGGGCTGCGCCCACGACAAGGGGAAAGCCATGAAGAAGCGACTGATGGTCGGCCTGCTGGCGGGCGGCCTGCTGGCGGCGATGCTGCCGGGCGTGGTAGCGGCGGCGAAGCTGCCTGATCCCCAGGCAAACGGCATCGCTGGCGTGTGCCGGGGGCTCGGCGGCACGTTCGAGTACGAGGATGCGACGGACTCCGGTCCGCGCTACAACAGCTACCGATGCAATGACGTCAGCAGGCCCATCCAGGACGACTCGCCACGGATGGAATCGATGAAGAAGCTGTGCTTCGACGTCATCCAGGTGCGCGGTGGCTACGACTACGCGATCTTCGTCATCGCGACTCCGAGCGGCGGCAATGTCAGCCGCTTCTCGTGCAACGTGGCGGACTACGCGTCCTGAGCGATCCGCGGGCGAGCGGCGTCAGCACGATCTCGCGGGACTCTGACTGCTATCCATTCATCGGCTGCGCCGGCTGGGGGCGCGCTCAGACTCGTGAGCCACCAAGGGCCCCTGCAGCTGCTTTGGACGCCCTCAGCGGGCGCGGCCGGTCATCGCCACAGTGGCATGCCGATCAGCCGGCGTTGCCCAGGCGGCGGCCCCAGATCGGGAGTGTCAGGTACCCAACCGCCAGGCCGAAGGCGAGCGCCGTGACTCCCAGCGTGCTCAGCCTGTCGACGGCCGAGCGGATACGCAACGCGATCGCGGTCCTGTCCGCGACGAAGGTCTCGGCGATGGCCGAACCCAGGATGATGAGGACTGACACGGCAACTGGTCCATCCCAAGCGGCTGAGATCCAAAGATACGCCCAACACCACGCCGAGGCAAGACGACCTCCGGGTTCGGAGCGGCCGTCACCTCTGGCCGGTCGCCATGACGTGACGGGGTGTCGGATGGGCGAGAACAGAACGACCCTGGTCGAGACCGTCATCATCGCCGCCGCGGCACGGAAGCGCCTCGTGACGATGGCCATGTGCCCGAGATGAACCCGACCGGCTGCAGCCTGCTCGACGAGCCGTCGTGGCAGGTGCGTAGGCTGCGCCTCGATGGACCTGACCTGGCTCGTCGGCATCCTCGTGGGACTGGCCGCCGCGTGGCTCGCCTTCGTCTTGCTGCTGTGGCTGCTGCGGCCCCGTGACGCTCGGCTCGGCGACCTGCTGCGCGTCGTGCCCGACATCGTGCGCCTGTGCCGGGACCTCCTCGCGAGCCCCGACACAGCCTGGGGCGTGCGCCTCGCCATCGTGGGCCTGCTCGTGTGGCTGCTGAGTCCGGTCGACCTCATCCCCGAGTTCATCCCCGTGCTCGGGCCGCTCGACGACGTCGTCGTGGCCGTGCTGGTGCTGCGCTACGTGCGGGCCCGGGTCGGCATCGATCAGCTGCGCGCGCGCTGGCGGGGCACGCCCGAGGGCTTTGAGTTGCTGCGCTCGGTCAT
>JASFQX010000366.1:0-3404 GCA_050115215.1 Chloroflexota bacterium | reverse complement strand
AGGTCGACCTCTCCGTCGCCCGCCGCTATGCCGACCTCGCACCGCAGCCCGATGCCGGGCGCATCTGGGACCTCATCGCCACCGAGTTCGAGCGGACCGTGGCCGCGGTCCTGCGCATCAGCGGTCGCGAGATGCTGCTCGATGCTGCGCCAGCGCTGCAACGCTCGATCACCCTGCGCAATCCGTACGTGGACTCGCTGAGCGAGCTGCAGGTCATGCTCCTGGCGCGACTGCGCGCGATGCCGGAAGACGATCCCGGACGCACGGAGCTGCGACGACTGGTGCAGCTCACGGTCAGCGGCGTCGCGGCCGGCCTGCAGAACACCGGCTGACGAGAGGTCCCGGGGGCCGATCATCGGCTCGCGCGACCAGTCGTGCCATGGCCCGATCATGGGCTCGCGCGACTGTTCCTCCCGGGGGCCGATCATGGGCTCGCGCGACTGTTCCTCCCGGGGCCCACACGACCGGTCGTCCGTCCCGCAGTTCCAGCCATCCGTCTCACCGTTGCGGTTGTCGAACCGGGAATGCGGTCGTCTGTCTCACCCAGGAAGCCAGTCGGCGCCTGAGCGGCGAGACGAGGGCGTTTCAGCGGTCATCTGGCCACCACACCGAGACATCCGGCCATCGAAGGGCAGGTTGTGGTGGTTCGCCGGTCCACTGGCTCTCCTGCGGAGACAGTCGGCCGCGAGATGGACGCGGCCGAGGGCGGACTGGTCGGCCGAAAAGACGCGGTGTGCGCGGCGGACCGGTCGCCCGAGGGGCGCCTTGGAGCTGATCGCAGGCCGATTCGGCCCGCAAGGACGTGCGGATGTGCCCTCCCCGCGTCGGCAGTGACCGCTATAGTGGAGGTGCACGGAAAGCAAACGTAAGTACTCGAAAGCCCACCCCGAGTGCCCGTTGCCAGGAGGAGGAGCACACCCGCATGGCGGCACCCGGCCCGCGATTGGCCTTCAACACCCACCTCCACGTTCCGCCGAACTTCTCAGCCTTCACCACCGTGGAGGACGCCGTCGAGACCTCGGCCAAGGAAGGCGTCAAGGTCATCGGCACGTCCAACTTCCATGACTTCGGCGTCTACGATCGCTTCGATGCGGCCGCGCGACTCCACGGCCTGAAGGCCCTCTTCGGCCTGGAGTTCATCTCCGTCCTCGAGGAGGAGATGCGCAACGGCATCACGGTCAACGACCCCGCCAACCCCGGCCGCGCCTACATCTGCGGCAAGGGCATCCCCGCGCCGACCTCGCCCGGCCCGGCCGCGCAGGCCTTCATCGACGCGGCCAAGGACTCCAACGAGGCGCGCGCGGCGCAGATGGTGGGCCGCGTGAGCGAGCTCTTCTCGAAGGCCGGCCTCGAGGTCGACGTCAGCTACGCCTCGATCGTCGACATCGTGGCCACGCGTGCAGAGGTGCCGCCCGAGTGGGTGGTGCTGCAGGAGCGACACGTCGCCCTCGGCTTCCAGGAGGCGCTCTTCGGGGCCCTGCCGGCCGACGAGCGCCCGGCCTTCCTGGAGCGACTGTACGGTCAGCCGGCCAGGGCCGCCGCCAACGACACCGTGGCCACCCAGGGTGAGCTCCGGGCGCGCCTGATGAAGGCCGGCTGCCCGGCCTTCGTGGACGAGACGCCGGTGCCCTTCGAGGACGCCATCGGCTTCATCCGCGGGCTCGGCGCGATCGTGGTCTACCCCACGGTGGCGGACGGGGCCGACCCCATCTGTGGTTACGAGGATCCCGTGGAGGACCTCATCGCGCGGCTCGGCGACCATGACATCTTCGGGGCCGAGCTGGTCCCATTGCGCAACTCGCCCGAGTGCCTGGACCACTACGTCAAGGCCTGGCGCGACGCGGGCATCTTCGTCACCGCCGGCACCGAGCACAACACCCTCGAGCGCCTGCCCGTCGAGCCGAGGTGCGTGGGCGGCGCACCGGTCTCGGAGGCCTCCCTGGACATCATGTGGGAGGGCGTCTGCATCGTGGCCGCGCACCAGCATCTCAGGCAGCAGGGCGAGCCCGGCTACGTCGATGGCACGGGGGCGCTCAACCCGGGCTTCCCCGATGCCGAGTCGCGCCTGCGCTACTTCGCCGAGCTCGGCGCCCACCTCATCCACGAAGCCACCGGCACCACGCCCGAGCCGGCGAGGACCGGCCGATGACCGACTGGAGCACCGACCGATGACCGATCTCTCGCAGCTGCAGCTGCTGCCGCCGGACGACCCGCTCCTGCGCGACGCGGTCGAGATGTCACACCGCTTCGGCCGCGACCCCGAGTACACGCGCGGTGGTGGGGGCAACTCGTCGGTCAAGGCCGGCGGGGTCGTCTACATCAAGCCCAGCGGCGTGTCGCTGGCAGCCATCGAGGCAGACGACCTGGTGCCGCTGGCCACCGCTCCCCTCCTCGAGCTGCTGCTCAAGGGCGGGTCGGAGGAGGACGAGGCGCGCATCCCGGGCGCGCCGGACCCGGTCATGCGTGCCGCGGCCAAGGTCCGCCTGGCCGAGGCCAAGGGCCGGCGCCCGTCGGTGGAGCTGATGTTCCACTCGCTCCTGCCGGAGCGCTTCGTGCTCCACACCCACGCCATCGTGCCCAACGCGGTGACCTGCAACCTCGACGGCGAGGCCATCACCCGTGAGCTCTTCGGCGATGAGGTCCTGTGGGTCCCCTACACCGATCCGGGCCTGCCGCTCGCGCGCAAGATCCACGAGCTTCGCGAAGCCCACCAGGCGCGCACCGGACAGCCCGCGCCACGGATCACCTTCATGAGCGACCACGGCCTCATCGTCTCGGCCGACAGCATCGCCGAGATCGCGGAACTCAACGAACACGTCGTGGCCACCGTCAGCGCCGCCCTCGAGGGCAAGGGCATCGCGGTCGGCAGCAGCGGCCGGGCCGCCGCGCGCATCGCCGCCGACGAGACCCGGGCGCAGGACCTTGTGGGCACGATCGCCCCGACGCTTCGGGCGCTGCTCTCCGCAGACGACGGGCCCCTGAAGCTGGTGACCTACGATCCCGCCCCGGGCGCGGCCGACTACCTCGAGTCGGAGGCCGGCCGCAACGCCGTCACGGGCGGACCGATGACGCCCGACCAGATCGTCTACTCGGGCTCCTTCCCGCTGCTCTTCGAACCGCCCTCCGATGTGGCCCCCGAGGACGTGCCGGCGCTGCTCAGGGACGCGCTCGAGGCCAACACCGAGGCCCACGGCGTCGCGCCCGTGATCACCGTCGTGCCCGGCCTGGGCATCTTCGCTGCCGGCGATTCGTGGAAGGAGGTCGACACCGCCCGCCACGTCTACCTCGACTGCCTGCGCGTGTACGAGGGCGCCGACGCGCTGGGCCGGGTGCGCGCCCTGAGTGAAGACGAGCGCGACTTCATCGAGCACTGGGAGGTGGAGGCCTACCGCAGGAACGCGGCC
>JASFQX010000365.1:0-3406 GCA_050115215.1 Chloroflexota bacterium | reverse complement strand
GTTCTTCTTGAGCACGAGGCTCCAGGAGCCGCTGGTGGCGCGGCCGACCTGCTGCCCGAACTCGTAGATGGGGATCTCGTCGCGCCAGGCGTGCGCCGAGAGCGCAGGGGAGAGCCCGTGCCCCGCGTACAGCCGCTGCAGATCCTCCCACTCGAGGTCGAGCCCGACCAGGCGCCGCGGAGGACCGCCAGCCTCCTGCTCGCGACGCAGCGCGGCCTGGCCCACGAAGGGCACGTCCTTGCCCAGCTTGACCAGCCCACCGAGCCCCAGCTCATAAGGCGAGTAGCTCTGCTCCCAGGTGAGGGCGTGGTGCGCCGAGGTGTAGTCGACGCCGGCCATGATGAGCCCGGCCTCCACGCGCACTACGTCGAGCGCGAGGATGCCGGCGGGGCGGATGGCGTAGGCGGTGCCCGTCTCCATCAGCGCGTCCCACACGGCGGGGGCGTCGTCGCGCTCGATCCACAGCTCGTAGCCCAGGTCGCCGGTGTAGCCGGTGCGGCTGGCGTCGATCTCGGCGCCGGCGATGGACAGCTTGCGTCGGCCGAAGTAGCGCAGGTCGGAGACGTCGGTCTGAGCCGCCGCCTCGAGCACCGACCGCGAGAGCGGACCTTGCAGGGCCAGCGCGGCCAGCGCGTCAGTACGTTCCTCGATCTCGACATCGAGCCCGCGCGCGTTGAGATGCAGCCAGCGGTACTGGCCCTCGGCGGCGGTCCAGAACCAGGAGCCGTCGTCGAGGCGCATGACGGTGCCGTCGTCGATGACCCGACCCTGGCTGTCGCACCAGGGCGTGTAGATGACCCGGCCCGGCTCGACCCGTGCCGCCTCGCGCGTGATCACGCGATCGACGAGGCGCTCGGCGTCGGGCCCGCTGACGCGGTACTTGAAGAGGGGCGAGACATCGATGAGCGCAGCCGCGTTGCGCAGCGCGTTGTACTCGATGTCGATATGTGGCGCATATGCGCTCGAGCTGAACACCCCCGACCATTCACGCCACTGCCGTCGGACGTTCAGCTCGAGGGCGCGCTCGTCAAAGGCTGATCCGACTGACATGGGCAGAGTCTAGGGCTCTCGGGAGGCGCCGGAGCGACCGGCGCGCAGCCCCGACCGGCGCGCAGCCCCGACCGGCGCGCAGCCCCGACCGGCGGGTAGCATGGGCGGGACAGTCCGGCGACGCTGTCGCCGAGGGCGCGTGGGGGTCCCTGTCACCAGGCAGGGGAGGCGCGCCGAGCGAGGAGAACGTGCCACAACGCTACGACGCGGTCGTCATCGGTGGCGGCCACAACGGCCTCATCAGCGGCGCCTATCTGGCCAGGGGCGGGCTGAAGACGCTCGTGCTCGAGCGCCGTGAGATGGTGGGCGGGGCGACGCTGACCCAGGAGGTCTTCCCCGGCTTCCGCTTCAGCGTGGTCTCGTACGTGGTCAGCCTGCTGCGACCGGAGATCATCCGCGACCTCCAGCTGCCCCGACACGGGCTGCACATCCTGCCGCTCGATGGCACCTTCACCCCCGTCGAGGGCGACCACCTGTGGCGCACCGACGACCACGCGCACACCATGCGAGAGTTGCGCCGCTGGTCCGTCAACGACGCCGAAGCCTACGAGGAATACGGGCAGCTGATGGCCCAGATGGCGCGCTTCATCAAGCCCATCCTGGCCATGACCCCGACCGACCCGCGCCGGCCGGACCCGCGTGACGCGGCCGAGCTGGCCTCGCTGGTCAAGGACTTCTCCGACCTGCCGCGACGGCAGCAGCTGACCTTCGTCCAGCTCATGACCATGAGCGCAGCCGAGTTCCTCGACCGCTGGTTCGAGACCGCACCCCTCAAGGGCACCATGTCGGCCTCGGGCATCATCGGCACCAACCTCGGCGTGCACTCGCCGGGCACGGCCTACGTGCTGCTGCACCACTACATGGGCGAGATCGACGGGGCCTTCCGGGCCTGGGGTATCCCCAAGGGCGGGACCGGCGGCGTGGCCGAGGCCATCGCCAGCGCGGCGCGCTCGCTCGGCACCGAGATCCGCACCGAGGCGCCAGTGGCCCAGATCACGGTCAGCGACGGCGAGGCTACGGGCGTGGTGCTCGAGGACGGCGAGGAGATCGAGGCCTCGTACGTGCTGTCCAGCGCCGACGCGCGTCGCACCTTCATGGGCCTGCTGCCGGCCGGCACCCTGCCCGCCGACTTCGAGGCCGAGGTCAGGCGCTTCCGCTACCGCGGCTCCAGCGGCAAGGTCAACCTCGCGCTCGACGGCCTGCCCTCGTTCACCTCGCTGCCCGGCCCCGGGGAGCATCTGCGAGGCGCCATCAGCTTCAGCCCCTCGATCGACTACATGGAGACGGCCTACGACGACGCCAAGGCCGGCCGCTTCAGCCGCAAGCCGTACATCGACATGATCATGCCCACGCTCGTGGACCCCACCATGGCGCCGCCGGGCAAGCACGTCATGAGCTGCTTCGTCCACTGGGCTCCGTACCACCTGGCCGAGAGCGAGGGCAGCTGGGATGACCAGCGCGAGGCCTTTGGTGACGCCGTCATCGATGTCATCGCCGAGCGTGCGCCCAACATCCGCGACATCATCCTCCACCGCCAGGTGGTGACGCCCCTGGACATGGAGCGCGACATGGGCCTGACGGAGGGCAACATCTTCCAGGGTGAGCTGACCCTGGAGCAGCTCTTCTTCAACCGCCCGGTGCCAGGCTGGAGTCGCTTCGAGACCCCCGTCCGGAACCTCTGGCTCTCGGGCTCCTCGACCCATCCGGGTGGCGGCATCATGGGTGCCAACGGGCGCCTGGCGGCGATGAAGGTACTCGAGGTGCAGAAGCGCAAGGGGGGTGCCGCATGAGCGCGCGGCGATACGACGCCATCGTCGTCGGCGGTGGCCACAACGGCCTCGTCGCGGCCGCCTACCTGGGCCGAGCCGGCCTGTCCACGCTGCTGCTCGAGCGACGCCCCACTGTCGGCGGCGCGCTCGCGAACACCGAGATCGCGCCGTCGGCGCGCGTGCCGGCCCTGGCCCACACGGTCGGCCGGCTGGCCGGCTCGATCGCGCGCGAGCTGGATCTCTCCGGACGCGGGCTGCGCCTCGTGCAGCCGGCCGCGCTGGCCACCTCGGTGGGCGCCGACACCGGTCCCATCACGCTCTGGTCCGACGCGGCCCGGACGGCCCAGGCGCTGCCGGCGGTCTCGAGCACGGACGCGGCCGCCTGGCAAGCGTTCGACGCCGAGGTCCGCGCGCTCGCATCGACGCTCTGGCGCCTGCTGCTGATGACGCCGCCCGACACTCGCGAGGCCAGCTCCGACGTGCTGGTACCGGGCTTGAAGTTCGGCTGGCGCTACCGGCGACTCGAGCCGCGTCTCGCCCGCGAGTTCACGCGCATGCTGCCCATGGCCATCGCCGACTACCTCGAG
>JASFQX010000364.1:0-3408 GCA_050115215.1 Chloroflexota bacterium | reverse complement strand
GAGGCCGGCGGCCGCCTAGACTGGCGCCATGCGCGAGCCCGAACGACGACCGATCCTGCGGAGCGCGCGGCTGTATCTGCGCCCGGCCGAGCGCGACGACGTCCCCACGTTCGTCGAGTGGCTGTCCGATGCCGAGGTCGGCGAAGGGCTCGCCAACCGGGCGCCCTGGAGCCTGGTGGCCGAGGAGCGCTGGTTCGACGAGCTGCAGCGGGTGCAGGGCAAGTCAGTCTGGCACTTCGTCATCTGCCTGCGAGAAGGCGGTCGCCCGATCGGCTTCGCCGCGCTGGAGTCCATCGACCACGCGAACGGCAGCACCGAGCTGGGCCTGGGCATCGGCGAGCACTCGGAGTGGGACAGGGGCTACGGCACCGAGGCCGTGGGCGTCCTGCTCGACTTCGCCTTCGGGGAGCTGCGGCTGCACCGGGTGTTCCTGCACGTCTTCGACTTCAACGAGCGCGCCATCCACGTGTACGAGCAGGCCGGCTTCAGGCTCGAGGGCACCAAGCGCGAGGCCTTCTACCGCCACGGTCGCTACCACGGTGTGCACGTCATGGGCATCCTGCGCCACGAGTGGGAGGTCCGCGCCGAGACCCCGACCTGGGAACGCGAGTAGGCGCGAGACGGCTCGCGCTCCGCGGTGCTGAGCACCGACGCTCGGGACGCCGCCTCCGAGATCACGACTCCGCCTCCGAGATCAGGACGCCGCTTCCGCTGCCGCCGGCGCATCCACCGCATCCTCGGCCGCCTCGATGGCCGCGTCGGAGAGGCTTCGGCGGAACCAGAGCAGGGCCAGGTGGATGACCACGGCCAGCAGGAACACGGCCGGGATGCCGAAGGCCTGGGCGATGAGACCGCCGGCGAGCGCCCCCAGCGGTCCCGCCCCCCAGCCGAAGAAGCGATAGGCCGCGTTGAGCCGTCCCAGCAGATGGTCAGGCGTGATGCGCTGGCGCAGTGAGACGGTGATGACGTTCCACATCATGACGGCCAGGCCGAGGGTCACCAGACCGGCCGCCACCGGCAGGGGCTCGGCGGTCAGCAGCGGGATGACCATGACTACCGCTCCGGCGACCACGACCAGCGTGATCAGGTTGGCCCGACCGAGACGTCGCTCGGCCAGCTCCACCAGCAGCGATCCGGCCAGTCCGCCTACCGCGAACGAGGCCATCAGCAGGCCGTAGCCGAACTCGTCGAGGCCCATCGGCCCCGGCTCGACCACGAACAGGACGATGACCGCGAAGACCGCGGCATCAGCGAAGTGGAAGCCCGCCACCATGATGGCCATCGTGCGCAGCACCGGCGTGTGCCAGAGGAAGGCCATGCCCTCGCGGATGTCGCCCAGCATGGAGCCGTGCTGCGCCTGCCGCTGCGGGCGGAAGGTGCCCGTCACCAGCGTCAACCCGAGTGCGGCCAGGGCGTAGCCGAGGGCGCTGCCGGCCAGGGCCAGGGGGATGGCCGCCGCCATCAGCAGGCCGCCGAGCGGTGGGCCGATGAGCTCGTTGGTCGCCATCTCCACCGCGTAGAGGCGGCTGTTGGCCCGGCTCAGCAGCTCGCGCGGCACGATGCTGGGCATGATCGACATGCTCGCGGTGTCGTAGAACGTCTCGCCGATGCCGAGCAGCAGCGCAGCGGCGTAGAGCAGCGGCAGCGAGAGGGTGTCGCTGGCCGCCATCACGGCCAGCAACGCGACCACCGCCACGCGTGAGAGCTGGACGTTGCGCATGGTGGAGCGGCGATCGACGCGATCGGCGATAGCGCCGGCGAAGAGGACGAAGAAGAGCCACGGCAGTCGCGCGGCGATGGAGACACCAGCCACCAGTGCCGGTTCGGTCGTGAGCGTGATGGCGATGAGCGGCAGGGCCACCCAGAAGACGCCGTCGGCCAGGTTCGAGGCGGCCGCCGAGGCCCAGACCTTGCGGTAGTTGGGGCCGAGCGACAGGGCCGGCTTGGCGTCGTACGCTGTGCTCACCGCTCGACCCTACTGGAACGCATCGCGCCGAGGGCGCCGCCCCGCCAACAGGAGGTTGCTCCATGATCCTGTCCACGTCCGACACCATCGAGGGCCGCGAGATCGTCGAGACCATCGGCATCGTGCGCGGCAACGCCGCCCGTGCCCGCGGCATCGGCTACGACATCACCGCGGGCATCCGCAACATCTTCGGCGGCGCCGTGCCCGAGTACTCCAACCTCATGACCCAGTCCCGCGACGAGGCCACGCAGATGATGATCGAATCGGCCGAGGCGGCCGGGGCCGACGCCATCGTGGCGGTGCGCTACACGACCTCCATGATCGCCACCGGCGTGAGCGAGATCCTCGCCTTCGGCACCGCGGTCAGGCTGCGCTGAGCGCGACCGGCCCCGCCTCGGCGCACGGGTCCCGCTCGACCGCTTCCGCTGCCTGGCGCGGCGTGCTACCCCTTCACCGCTCCGACCAGGATGCCGCGCGAGATGTAGCGCTCCAGCAGGATGGCCATGAAGATCACCGGCAGGATCATGATGAGCACCAGCACCGACATGAACCACCACTGTGGTCCGCGCGTCGCGTCCTGAGCGACGACGAGGAGCGGCATCGTCCGCGTGTCGGCGCCCGTGAGGAACACCGCCAGCAGGTACTCGTTCCACGCGAAGACCAGGACGAAGAGGAACGTGGCCACCAGGCCTGGCAGGCTCACCGGGAGGACGATCGAGCGGAAGATGCGGAAGGGGCTGGCCCCATCCACCGCGGCTGATTCCTCGAGCTCGATGGGCACGGTCGCGAAGTAGTCGCGCATGAGCCAGATCACGATGGGCAGGTTCGTGGCCACGTACGTGACGATCAGGCCGATGTGGTTGTTGAGCAACCCGATGTTCTGATAGAAGACGTAGATCGGGACCACCACCGCGACCGGCGGCAGCATCCGCTGCGAGATGAGCCAGAAGGCGATGTCGGCATTCCCGATCGCGCGCCTGAAGCGGCGGCTCACGGCGCCTGCGAGGATGAGGAAGATGGCCACGCCGGAGGTGAGCGCGACGGGCCACGGCACGCCCAGCGCGAGCGCCACGAAGACGTACGCGATCGTGCCGATCCCAAGCCCGATCATGCCGATCCGCGGGTTGTAGTTGAAGCGCACGAGCGCGTAGGCGGCCGAGCCACCGAGGAATAGCGCGAGCACCGTGCTCACGACGCCCACGAGGACCGTGTTGAACATCGGCCGGTACACGTCGCTGGTGGGATCGAAGAGCATCTCCTGCCAGTGCTGGAGCGTGGGCTCGAAGTCGACGAAGGGGATGTAGAACGGCCCCGTCTCGACGTCGAGCGGGATCTTCACCGACGTCACCAGGATCCAGTAGAGAGGGAACAGGACGACGATGGTCCAGCCGATGAGCAGGATGTAGGAGACGAGCTTGGCCCGAGGCGAGATGTCGAGCGGG
>JASFQX010000363.1:0-3438 GCA_050115215.1 Chloroflexota bacterium | reverse complement strand
CGCCCACGCTGATGGGCGCGACCCCGAAGAGGTGCTCGACCGCGTGCTCCA
This sequence comes from Chloroflexota bacterium, assembly GCA_050115215.1. GTDB lineage: Bacteria > Chloroflexota > Limnocylindria > Limnocylindrales > CSP1-4 > JAFMJV01. Next base: position 3,387 of record JASFQX010000363.1, on the reverse strand, counting down.
GCTACGCGAGCAGGGGCTGGCCCATGTGCGCTGCCAGGCGGGTAGCTACGGTGGCGTGCGCTTCGATCCACCGCGCTATGCGCGCGAGGTGCCCGGGCTCTTCGACTTCCTGCGCAGCAAGCTTGGCTTCGACGTCGAGCTGCTCCACGACGTCCACGAGCGGCTGGCGCCCATCGACGCGGTCCGACTGGCGAGAGAGCTCGAGCCGTTCCGGCTCTTCTACCTGGAGGATCCGCTGCCGCCAGAGGATGAGGCCTGGCTCGCGGAGTTGCGTTCCCAGACGGCCACACCCATCGCCCTGGGCGAGCTCTTCACGCATCCACTGGAGTGGCGCGACCTCATCGTCAACCGCCGGATCGACTTCATCCGGGTCCACGTCAGCGCCATCGGGGGAATCACCCCGGCGCGCAAGCTGGCCGCCTTGTCGGAGGCATTCGGCGTCCGCACCGCCTTCCACGGACCGAGCGACGTCTCGCCGGTGGGTCATGCGGCCAACCTCCATCTGGATCTGTCCCTGCCCAACTTCGGCATCCAGGAGTTCACCGGCATCCCCGACGTCCTGCGCGAGGTCTTCCCCGGTGGTCCCGAGCTGCGCGACGGCGTCCTCTACCCGGCCGACGGCCCGGGTCTGGGCATCGACATCGACGAGGACCTCGCGCGCCGCTACCCCATCCACGCCGACATGGCGCAGTTCAGCGGTGGCGTCGTGGAGTGGACGCAGTCGCGGCTGCCGGATGGCACTCCCTGGAGGCCGTAGCAGCAGACGCGGGCGCTATTCTCCGGTCGGCTCCCAGACCTCGGCCGTGGGCTGGAGCTCGTCGTCGGCTTCGAAGGCGCCGACGACGAGCACACGTCCATCAGGCAGGAGCGTGGAGGTGTGCATCGCGGTCGGCCCCGCCATGGTCCCGGCGGGACCGAACGATCCGGTGCCTGGATCCCAGATCTCAGCCTCTCCCACCGCTGCGTCTTCGGTCACCGGATCCAGCCCGCCGATGATGAGGACCCGTCCATCGGGCAGCAGGGTCGCCGAGTGCTCGAGGCGCGGTTCCGCAAGCGTGCCTGCGGGCTCGAACGACCCCGGGACCGGATCCCAGAGCTCGGCGTCGGCTGTGCCGGCCTCCTGGCCCGGGACGCGACTGCGGCCCCCGACGATGAGGACGCGACCATCGTCGAGCCGGGTAGCGGTGTGGATCTCGCGCGGCTGGAGCAGCGACCCCGTCGCGACGAAGGACACGGTCTCCGGGTCCCAGATCTCGGCCGACGTGAGCGCTGGCTCGGAGGTCCAGTCCCATCCACCGGCCACGAGGACGCGACCGTCCTCCAGCAGCGTGGCGGTGTGGAACGATCGTGCCTGGTCCAGCGATCCCGCCGGCCCGAACCGGCCAGTCGCGGGATCCCACAGCTCGGCGTCGGCGAACGCCCTGTCGCCATCGGTCCCGCCCACGATGAGGACGCGTCCGTCGGCTAGCAGCGTCGCCGTGTGATGGGCCCGCCCCTGGGTCAGCACGCCCGCCGGCTCGAAGGCCTCCGTGGCCGGGTCCCAGACCTCCGCCGCAGCGGTGAAGCCCTCGCCGTCCGGATCGAACGGTCCACCCACGATGAGGACCCGGCCATCATCAAGCAGCGTCATGGTGTGTGCCGCGCGGAGCGTGATCAGCGACCCCGCCGGCTCGAACGAGCCGGTCGTCGGATCCCACGCCTCCGCCAGCTCGGTGAAGTTGTACCAGCCACCCGTGACCAGGACGCGCCCGTCCTGCAGGGCTGCGGCTGCGTGCATGAACCGGAACTCCGAGGGCGTGCCCGTGGGTCCGAACGTGCCGGCCGCTGCCGACAGCTCCGGGGCCGCCTGAGCGCCCCCCGCCGGCTCCTCACTAGCCTGGACGGTCCCCGCGGTCATCGTCAGGACGAGGACCATGAAGACGCTCGTGATGCGCCGCATCTTTCGCACCCCCCTTGCGCTGTGGATGCCACCATCATCTGCCGCGGCGCTCATGGCAGGCAAGGGCCGTTGGAACCAGCGCCACCGACCCGGACATGGCCTCCTGCCTCATGGGCCGCTGGATCGGGCGACCCATCATCTGCCGGCTCGGCCGTCCTGAGCGAAATCCGACGACTGACGCCTGGGTCCGCAGGTACCATACGTGTCGCGGACCTGGGCGTCTTCGGTCCACGAAGCCCTATTCCGTACCTGAGGAGGAAGGCCATGAAGAAGCGGACGCTTGGTCTGGTCGCATCCATCGCCGTCGCTGCGTCATTCGGGGTTGCCCCGGTTCAGGCTCAGGACGAGCTCACGATCGCCTCGTCCATGCCCGCGCTCGAGTTCCCGTTCTTCGTGCACATGCAGAAGGAGCTGAGGGAAGAGGCCGAAGCGCTCGGCGGGATCACGCTGGTCGAGACCGACGGCGAGAACAGCGCACCGAAGCAGACCGCGGACGTCGAGGCCGCCATCATCCAGGGCGTCGACGGCATCATCATCAGCCCGATCGACACAGTGGCCATGGCGCCGGTGCTGCAGCAGGCCGTCGATGCGGGTATCCCCGTCGTCACCATCGACCGCCGCGTCGATGGCGTTGACGGCATCCTGAGCCACGTCGGCGCCGACAACGTCATCGGTGGCGAGGCGCAGGGACAGCTGATCGTCGATTCCTACCCCGATGGCGCCACCATCGTGAACCTGCAGGGTCAGCCAGGGTCCAGCCCGGCCATCGACCGCAACCAGGGGCTGCACAACGTGATCGACCCTGTGGCCGACATGTATCCGATCATCGCCGAGCAGACGGCCAACTTCTCGCGGACCGAGGCGGTCACCGTGACCGAGTCGATCCTGGCTGGCCTCGATGCGCCCCCGGACGTGATCGTGGCCGCCAACGACGACATGGCGCTGGGCGCGCTGCAGGTCGTGCAGGAGCAGGGCCTTGACGTCGCCGTGATCGGCTTCGACGCGCTGCCCGAGGCGCTCGGCAGTGTGCGCGACGGCGGCCTGCTTGCGACGATCGAGCAGTTCCCCGGTGGCCAGAGCCGCGGTGCGACCCAGGCCCTGGTGAGCTACCTGCGAGACGGCGTGCAGCCTGACGAGGTCACGCTCCTGAGCCCGATCGCGATCACGGTCGACAACATCGACCAGGGCGAGCGACTGGGCGAGCTCGAGTAGTCAGGACTGATCAGACTTCCATTGTGAGACCCACGACGGGCCGGAACGGATCCGGCCCGTCGTCCTCGCATTGGTGCGACGTCGCCATGACGCACGCGAGGCCATGACCGAAGCCCATCTGCCCGCTGCCGACACCACGTCAGAGCGGGATTACCTGTACATCGCCTCCAGGCTGGCAGCACCGCTGTTCCTGGTGATGCTGATGGTGGTGTTCGCGCTGCTGGAGCCGAACTTCC
>JASFQX010000362.1:0-3442 GCA_050115215.1 Chloroflexota bacterium | reverse complement strand
TAGGACAGGAACGCATACGCGGCGTCCTACGTGGCGTCAACGATGGTCGCGTTGATGCCACCCGACCAGCCGCCGTACGCCGCGAACGGCGCGTAGTTGATGCCGTCGACCGCGTACGGGCAAGTCGTCTCGTCGCAGGGGACAAGCTCGCCGGTCTCGCGATCGAGCACCTCCGTCGTGCCGGGCGTCAGACTCGTGCCGACGAGGTCCTGCACGACCGACGTCTCAGGATCCAGCGCCAGCGTGCCGATGTCGCCCCAGTCGATCGACAGGGCGCAGCGGCCGGAAGTGAACAGTCCGCGGGTCGGACCGACGTCGAGGTTCAGCTCGTCGGGCGGACCAAAGGCGGTGCTGTCCTTGTAGAACTGCAGCGCCTCGGCGAACCCCGGGTTGTTGATCAGCGGGTTCATCTCCTCGTCGAAGAACGCGCCCTGGCTCGTCCCCTGCGTCTGCAGGTAGGGGGCCGCGAGCGTGTGAGCGAACCAGTACGCCTGGCCGTTGCGGACCTTCGAGATGCAGGAGCCGTAGTCGGGCTCGCCGTCGCCGTTCATGTCGGTGCCGTGGACCGCCTCGGCGACCGCGAGGTACTCGTCCAGCGTGCGCGGCGGCTCGAGGCCGGCTTCCTCCAGAACGTCCTTGCGGTAGTACATCACGTGGAAGTCGCCGTCGAGCGGGATGGTGTAGACCCGACCCTGATAGGTCGCGCTGAAGTCACGGAAGAAGGGGCCCACGTCCTGCCACTGCAGCCCTTCGTCGGCATTGACGCGGTCGGTGATGTCCTCCATGAAGCCAGGAGTGATGTAGTCGCCCATCCACTGCGGCGCGAAGACGAACGCGTCATACGAGTTCGTGCCCGTGGCGACATCGGTCAGGATGCGCTGGTAGAGATCCGCGAACGGGATGGAGTCGTCCACCGAGACCCTGGCGCCGGTCAGCTCCTCGAAATCGGGCGCACGCCGCTTCAGCGGCTCCGCGATCTGCGGACCGGTGAAGGTGACCACCGTGATCTCGACGCCGTCGAACGGCTTCTCGTCTTGCGCAAGCACCGCTGGGGCTGCAGTGGCGATGAGCGCAAGGCTCCCGATGACGGCTACTCCCCTCGATATCGCTCGTCTAGGCATCAGATACGCCTCCTCCTGCAAAGACCCCGTGTCTGGACCGGACCGGTAGCGCGATGGATGCGTCTCGGGGTGCGGCGTCTCCCTGCGCCATGTCCGTCAGCGTCGTTCTGCACGCTGCCGTCCTCCGATCCGACGGGCAGCCGCTCGGGCCGACCGATTCCTGACTATACCCGGCCCATGAGCGTGCCGGAACGTCCAGTCGTCGTCTGGTACGCGGGTGGGTGAGCGTTGTCGCTGGGCCCACGCGTCACCTAGCCGACCGGCAGCCAGAGCAGGCTTACCTCATCGACCGAGATGTCGCTCTTCTCGAGGCTGATCTCGAGCGGCTCGATGGCCTCGGCCTTCTCGTTCCACTCCTCCTCGATCTCGACCACCGCCTCCTGGAGGTCGTCCTCGAGGTCCTCCAGCGCGAGGTTCTTCTCGTCGATGCGGTTCTCGATGGTGCGGATCCGCTGCGCCGACGACTGTCCACGGGTGGCCGCGCGCCCGGCGGAGCGGGCGATGGTGGAGGTGCTCGCGCGCCCGCCGAGGATGCCGCCCAGCACAGAGCTGCCGATGGAGATGAGGTCCTGGGTGCGCCGGTTGCGCACGTCGGCCTGGAGCTCCCCGATGCGGTCCTCGTACTTGGCGATCGCTACCTGCAGCTTGTCCATCTTGGCGGTCATGCGATCACGGATCCTGGCGACCTCCTCGTCCTTGGCCTCGTCCGCCGCGGCCCGGCAGCGCGCGGCGAAGTCGGCCTCCGACTCGTCGATGCGCGAGTAGAGCTTGAGCTCCCGATTGGCCTGCAGGGTGATCGTCTGCGAGCGATAGAGGTGCTCCTTGAGGTCGGTGGTGGCCGAGCGGAACCAGGTCTTGTTGCGGATGGGCGCGTCGGTCAGGACGTAGGCCGCGCCCGCGGGCGGGTCTCGCCGCAGGTCCCGGGTGTCGTAGTCGACATCGATGGCCTCGGACCACTCGACGTCGCCATCGCCCACCCGAACGATGGCCTCCCACTCGACGGTCTCGCGCAGATCGGCCTTGGTGTCGTCGAAGAGCATCTGCACCCGCGCCACCAGCGAGGGGGTCAGTCGCGTGCCCCCGGGCACCGCCCCGGTCTCGGCCGCCCAGGGTGCGGCCGCGTCAAGGTAGTAGACGTCGATGCCATCTGCGACCTCGGGGGCCACGGAGGTCTCGTCCTCGGCCAGCTCGGGAGCAGCCGGCTCGGCCGGGGTGGCGGCGTCGGGCGCAACGCCCGTCACGTCCGGCGCGGATGGCTGGTCGCCCATGAGCTGCTTGATCTGGTCGCGGGTGAGGGGGCCGGCCAGGTAGGACATGGCCCAGCGGGTGGAGAAGCGCACGGGTGCGTCGGCACGGGTGCTGTGCAGCAGGAACTGGCGCTTGTCGAGCGCGGAGATGGTGGCGTCGATGGCCGCCTTGTCGACCGCCCCCGCGGCCGAGGTCATGCCGTCGAGCAACCGGGCCTTGTCGCGCTCGGTCTGGAGCCGGCCGATGAGCCAGGTACCGGCGTTGCTGATGGCCTTGTAGTCGAGGTCGACCGGGTTCTGTGTGGACAGCACGAGGCCCACGCCGTGCGCGCGAGCCTGCTTGAGGATGGTCAGGATCGGCTTCTTGGCCGGCGGCGCCGCGGTCGGCGGGACGTAGCCGAAGACCTCATCCATGTAGATGAGCGCCCGCAGCTCGCCGGTGCCGGACTGGCGTCGGATCCAGGTGACCATCTTTGACAGGATCAGCGTGACCACGAACATGCGCTCGGCCTCGGACAGGTGGGAGACCGAGATGATGGCGGCCTGCGGCCGGCCGTCGGCCTGCAGCATCGAGCCCACGTCGAGCGCGCGACCCTGGTTCCAGGAGGCGAACGAAGGCGAGGCCAGGAGGCCGTTGAGCTTGAGCGCCAGTGCCGCGCGGTCCTTGGGCGGGTAGAACGTGTCGAGATCGAGGACGCCCAGCTTGCGCATCGGCGGGTCCTGGATCTGGGCCAGGAGCGTGGCCAGGTCAAGGTCCTGCCCGGCCGACCAGCTGCGCTCGACGAGGTTGGCGATGAGGATGTGCTCAGGACTCGCGAGCGGGTCGGCCTCGACTCCCACGAGACCGAGCAGACCAGCCGTGAAGCCTTCCACCTCGTCGCGCAGGGCCTCGACGTCGTCCGTGGACTCGGGCGCCCGGAGCGAGCCGATGAGGTCAAGCGGCACGCCGGCGGTGGAGCCCGGCGTGTAGATGGTGAAGCCGGCGGTCTGCCGCAGGCGGGCGATGCGCTCGGGGCTGATGCCGCTGCGAGCGAGGCCATCGCGCCAGGTCTGCGCGGTCTGCGCCGCCAGCTC
>JASFQX010000361.1:0-3463 GCA_050115215.1 Chloroflexota bacterium | reverse complement strand
GCCAGGTCGATGATGTGGATGCCATTGCGCTCCGCGAAGATGTACGGCTTCATCTTCGGGTTCCAGCGGCGAGTCTGATGGCCGAAGTGGACACCAGCCTCGAGCAGCTGACGCATGGAGATGGTGGGCATGGGGTGTAGGCCTCCTGTGTGGTTGTTCCTCCGCACGCCTCGTGGTCCGCAGACCGCAGACCATGGCTGGTCGGCGGCACCCCTGCGGGGAGCAGCGTGCGTGGTGTGATGCGCAGCGAGCGCTGCGCTCGGGACTCGCCTTCGCGAGCCCCCGGGATGCTAGCACGGGCCTGCCCGTTGCGCCGGCGTCCGATGGTCCTACGGGGGCTGCAGGCCGCGCAGGTGTCGCTCCAGCCGCCAGCTGCCGTCGGGCGCTCGTCGAACGGCCAGCAGGTCGACCCTCCAGGCGGAGGCCGCATGGTTCGCCAACGGCAGCGAGGCGTGGCCGGCCCGTCGCAGCGAGCCCAGGGCCCGGTAGAGCCGGGCCACCTTGCCCGCGTCGACCGACTCCACGGCCGTACCGTAGCGCGGCCCGGAGCGGGCGCGGACCTCGACCACGACCACGACGTCGGGCGGGCCCGGCTCGAGCGCGAGGATGTCGATCTCGTCGCGACCGATGCGCAGGTTTCGACCCAGCACGGTCCACCCTCGGCCACGCAGGTAGGCTGCGACAGCGGTCTCGGCGGCAGCACCGACGGCGCCGCGTGGCCCGCCAGGCGCGCGCTCCGAGTTCGACATCCGGCGATCGTGACTGCCGTTGATCACGCCCGCCTTAGACCGGGATGACCTCGGGCTCGTCTGCCGCTTGCTCGGCGCTTTCGTCGTCGTACAGCTCGAATGCCAGCTGGTCTCCCTCGAGGATGGCCCGGATGCGCCGGAACGTCCGCCGGTGGTGGGGGCTGACGCCCAGCTCGCGCAGCCCGGCCACGTGATCGCGGGTGGCGTAGCCCGCGTTGTGCTCCCAACCGTAGCCGGGATGGCGCTCGGCCAACCGTGCCATCAGCCGGTCGCGCGTGACCTTGGCCAGGACCGAGGCACAGGCGATGGCATACGAAGAGGCGTCGCCCTTGACGATGGGCGTGTAGGGCCCGATGTGCTCTTCGATGCCGTGGATCTTCTGGCCGTCGAGCAACACGTGATCGACCGGCGGCAGCCGGCGCAGCGCCCGTCGCATGGCCAGCGCCGCCGCACGGCGCACGTTCAGCCGTTCGATCTCGCTCACGGAGGCGGCCCCGAGCCCCCAGGCCAGGCTGCGCTCCTTGATGGCCTCGACCAGTCGGTCGCGCTGGGCCGCACTCAGGGACTTGGAGTCGCGCACGCCTTTGATCTTGCGCGTGTGGGGCCGGACCAGCACGGCCGCCGCGACCACCGGCCCGCACAGGGGGCCCATGCCGACCTCATCGACACCGGCGACCAGGCGCTTGCCCGCGCTCCACAGCGCATGCTCGGCTTTGAGGTGGGGTCGACGCGGTGGCACGCCGAGGATGCTACCGCGCAGCAGGCCGGCGGCGGCAGCAGGCCGTGCGGGGTCGGGCTGGGCAGACGCGGCTGCCCGGGAGCGGCGGGCTAGGCGCGGCGTTCGCGCAGCGAGGCGGCCTTGCCCACGCGCTTGCGCAGGAAGTACAGCTGCTTGCGCCGGACGACGCCGTGGCGCACGACCTCGATCTTGTCGATGCGCGGGGAGTTGACCTTGAAGGTCCGCTCCACCCCCACGCCGCTGCGCAGGGCGCGCACGGTGATCGAGCGGGCGATGCCGCCCCCGCGCATGCGCATGACGGTGCCCTCGAAGACCTGGATGCGCTCGCGGTTGCCTTCCACGACCTTGACGGAGACGCGCACGGTATCGCCGGGCTGGATCTCCGGCAGGTCGGTTCGGATCTGGTCGGCGACGATCTCGTCGAGAACGCTCACTTGGTCACTTCCTGGTGGTGCTGGGGCCTCGGCCGCAGCCGGCGGCGGGCAGGCGTAGGCGGGGATGTTCCTGGCGGGTCGGGGCCGGAGTATAGCAGGCTCTTCGCGGGCCGCGGTCAGCCTTCCTCGAGCTCGTCGCGTGAGAGCAGGTCGGGGCGGTTGCGCCGGGTTCGGGCGAACGCCTGCTCGTGACGCCAGGCGTCGATCGCGCCGTGGTTGCCGCTGAGCAGGATCTCCGGGACGGTCAGCCCACGGAACTGCGGCGGCCGTGTCCACTGCGGGTACTCGAGCAGCCCGGTGCTGAATGACTCGTCCTCGGTGGAGGCATCCTCGATGACGCCAGGCAGCAGTCGCAGCACCGCGTCGATGACCGCCAGAGCGGGGATCTCGCCACCCGAGACCACGAAGTCGCCGACTGACAGCTCGAGATCGACCATCGAGCGCACACGCTCGTCGACACCCTCGTAGCGCGGGCAGACGAAGACCAGGTGCTCGCGCTCGGAGAGGTCGTGGGCCCGCGCCTGGCGGAACGGTTCGCCGCCGGGGTCGAGCAGGATGCGGAGGGCATGGCCGTCCCGCGGTGCCACGACCTCGAGGGCCGCGGCGATGGGCTCGGGCCGCAGGATCATGCCGGCCCCGCCGCCGTAGGGGTAGTCGTCGACCGAGCGATGCCGCCCGAGGCCCCATTGCCGCAGGTCGTGGGCGTGCAGCTCGGCCAGCCCCTGCTCGAGCGCGCGGCCGGGGATGGACGTCCCCAACGGCCCCGGGAAGACCGCCGGGAAGAGCGTGATGACGTCGATGCGCATCACGTCGCGTCCGGGCTGGCAGCGCCCGATGCCGGCGCGGGGTCCGGATCGGCTGCCTGCGCCCGAGCCGTCCGGTCCGGTGTGGTCTTCCGTGCCCGAGCCTCCTTGCGCGAGCGGCGCGTGACCTCGTGCCGGCGCCGTCGGCGCGGAGGCTTGGTCGGCAGGTCGAGCGCGACCGGGTCGACGATCATCCGGCCGGCGGGAGGATCCAGCTCGACCACCACGTTCCTCACGCCCGGGACCAGGACCTCGCCGAGGCGCCCGCCGCGGACCACGTAGACCTCTCCCTCGCCGGCCCGGAAGACATCCACGACCGTGCCCAGGTCCTCGCCGCTCGTGGTCGAGACCGCGAGCCCGCGGATCTGGTGCCAGTACCAGGTGCCCTCGGGCAGCGGCTCGCTGGGCACGGCCTCCAGGTAGCGCTCGCGGAGGTGCTCGACCGACTCGCGGGTCGGGAGCTCCTCGAAGCGGACGAGGAGGCCAGGTTTGGCCGGGCCCGTCCAGGTGACCGTCAGGGGCCGCTCGTCGCCCTCGGCGTAGAGCACGGAGCCGACGGCGAAGCGTTCGGGCTCGTCGCTCAGGACCTCCACGCGGACCGCGCCCCGCAATCCGTGGAGCCCCCTCACGAGCCCGACCGTGATGCGCTCGTCGGCGGGCGTCGTCACGCCTGGCTAGACGATCTCCAGGGAGATGGGCTGGCCTTCGCGCGTGGCGACGACCTTCAGCAGGGTACGC
>JASFQX010000360.1:0-3482 GCA_050115215.1 Chloroflexota bacterium | reverse complement strand
ATCGCCACCGCGGTCATGGAGGCGGCCGCCGCCGAGTAGCGCCCGCCATCCCCTTCCAGCGTGCCGGGGCCGAGTGCTATCCGGCTGTGTCGGTCACCGGGTCAGCGGGGTCCTCCTCATCACCGTCCTCCTCGGCGATTTCGTCTGATGGATCATCGTCTGTCGCCCGCGACGGGATGAGCAGGAATGTGATGACCAGCCCGAAGGCGATGAGCGCCAGCAGCGGCAGGCTCACGAAGCCGAACTCGCGGAACCAGACCTGGGTGCAGGGGATGACCGCGCTGCAGGCGCCGGTGTCGATCTCGGGGAACCACTCCAGCAGGTAGTGATAGGCGGCGATGGCCGCACCCACCGAGGCCAGCGGGATGACGTAGATCCGGATGGCCACGTCTCGCCTGAACGCGGCGATGCCGAGGATGAGCACCAGGGGGTACATGGCGATGCGCTGGTACCAGCACAGGGTGCAGGGCAGCCAATTGGCGACCTCGCTGAAGTAGAGGCTGCCGGCGGCGGCGAGGAGCGCCACGCCCCACGCGCCGGTCAGGGCCAGCGGGCTGAGCCGTGCGCGCAGGTGACCGTAGCTTTCTGCCACTCCTGCCGAGAGGCGTGAGGCCACGTACATGAAGCCGAACCAGATGAGGATGAGGATCCCGGCCAGCGCCGCGATGCCGTAGAGCGTGGCGACGGTGTTGGCGTCCATCAGCGGCAGCTGCGACCGGTTCGGCGAAGATCCAGCGATTCGATAGGCATTCGCGCATGATGCCCCAAACCCGTGGTACCTGGGACTAGGTGCCTGCCCACAGTGCGTCGACCGAGAGGTACCGTTCGCCGCTGTCGTAGTCGAAGGCCAGGACCCGTGTGCCATCGGGCATCTCCGGCCGCAGCTGGGCCACGGCGGCGAGCGAGGCCCCCGACGAGATGCCGATGAGGATGCCCTCCTCCTGCGCCGAGCGGCGCGCGTAGCGCATGGCGTCTTCGGGTGCGACCTGCACGATGCCGTCGAACAACTCCGGTCGCGCCACCTCCGGGATGAAGCCGGCACCGATGCCCTGGATGGGATGCGGTGTGTGGCTGCCGCCCGAGAGGACCGGCGAGAGCGTGGGCTCGACGGCGTAGACCTGCAGCTTGGGCCACCGTTGCTTGAGCACCTCGGCGCAGCCGGTGATGTGGCCACCGGTGCCCACGCCGGTGACGATGTAGTCGAGGCCGTCGGGGAAGTCTGCCGCGATCTCCTCTGCGGTCGTCCGACGATGGACCTCGGGGTTGGCCGGATTGGCGAATTGCGAGGGGATCCAGGCATCGGGCAGCTCCGCGGCGATCTCGTCGGCCCGTGCCATCGAGCCCTTCATGCCCAGCTCCCTCGGCGTCAGGTCCAGCTCCGCCCCATAGGCGGTCATCAGCTTGCGTCGCTCGATGGAGAACGAGTCGGGCATGACCAGGATGAGCCGGTAGCCCTTCACGGCGCAGACCATGGCCAGCCCCACGCCGGTGTTGCCCGACGTCGGCTCGACGATCACCGTCTCCGGCTTGAGCACTCCGCGCTGCTCAGCATCCTCGATCATCGCCAGCGCGATGCGGTCCTTGATGCTGCCGCCGGGATTGGCCCGCTCGAGCTTGGTCCAGACCTCGACCGCGTCGTCGAAGAGGCGCCTGATGCGGACATGGGGCGTGTTCCCGATGGTCGCGAGGATGGAGTCGTAGCGCACGCGGTTCCTCCTGGCTAGATGACGAAGTCGATGTCGTTGAAGCCGTCATCGTGACGGCGGACGCGGTACTCGGCGGTCTGGTAGATAAGCGACCCGGGCGGCACGCTGCTGGTGAGGAAGACGTTGCCGCCGACGACGCTGTCGGCGCCGATGGTGGTGTCGCCGCCGAGGACCGTGGCGTTGGCGTAGATGACGACGCGGTCGCCGATGGTCGGGTGACGCTTGGTTCCGGCCTTGTCCTTCGAGACCGACAGGGCCCCGAGCGTCACGCCCTGGTACAGCTTCACCTCGTCGCCGATGACGGCGGTCTCGCCGACGACGATCCCGGTGCCGTGGTCGATGCAGAACGAGTGGCCGATGGATGCTGCCGGGTGGATGTCGACGCCCGACCGGGAGTGGGCCAGCTCGGCCATGAGTCGCGGCACGATGGGCACGCCCATGTGATGGACCGCGTGGGCCAGGCGATGGGCCGAGATAGCCAGGAACCCGGGGTAGGCGGCGATGACCTCGTCGAGCGACTCGGCGGCAGGATCGCCGGCGAGGATGGCAGCAGCGTCCGCGAGACTGCGGGCATGGATGTCGGGCAGGGCCCGCAGCAGTTCCTCGGCCAGATCCCCGGGAGCCGACGCGGCCAGCGGGGCGGCGATGGCCCCGAAACGCTCGCAGGCCTCGTCGATCCGTTGCCCGAGGTGCTCGGCATCGCGCGCAGGGGCGAGCGCGAGCTGGGGAAAGAGGCTGCCGATGAGGGCGTCGAAGACGCCGGCGACGTTCCGCTTGAGCGGGAATGGGTGACCCTCGATGAGCACCTGGCGCGCAACAGCGGAAGCACGTGCTGCCGTCTCGGTCGTCCTGGTCACGGATTCCCCCTTGGTGGTTCTCGGGCGCGGGCCACGATAGCCGCCTCCGGGTGCCATGTCCAATCGATTGTGGACTCGCTTGTGATTGACCCTGTCATGCAGGCCGAGCGTGGCCTGATCATCCGCCGGTTCGTTGCCCGTGGGTCCACATGGCCCACGAACCCACGACTCGCGGCCGGCCGTGGCGACCTTGAGACTGAGTATCATCGGACCGCAAGCCAGCCTCCACCTCGATCAGGAGATCGACCGTGCCCCAACCAGCTCCCACCATCCTCATCGTCGGCGGTGTCGCGGGCGGCGCATCCGCTGCCGCCCGCGCGCGTCGCGTGCGCGAGGACGCCCGCATCATCATCTTCGAGCGCGACTCGTACGTGTCCTTCGCCAACTGCGGTCTGCCCTACTACCTGGGCGGCGAGATCCAGGACCGAGAGGCGCTGCTGATCGCCAGGCCGTCGTTGTTCAAGCGGCGCTTCGACATCGAGGTACGCACCCGCCACGAAGTCATCGGCATCGACCGCGCGGCGAGGTCGGTCACGGTCCTGGACCTGGATGCGGACGACACCTACCAGGTGACCTACGACAAGCTCATCCTCGCCCCCGGCGCCGACCCCCTCGAGCCGCCCATCCCGGGCACGGAGGCGGCAGGCGTCTTCACCTTGCGCAACCTGGAGGACACCGATCGCATCGCCGAGGCCATGCCGGGAGCACAGCGCGCGGTGGTGGTCGGTGGTGGCTACATCGGCCTTGAGACGGCCGAGCAGTTCCGGCGCAAGGGCCTGGAGGTGGCCCTGGTCGAGATGCAGCCGCAGGTGCTGCCGCTGCAGGACCCCGAGATGGTGGAGCCGCTCCACCGCCGACTCGAGTACAACGGCGTCCGCCTCGAGCTGGGCAACGGCATCGCTGCCATCGAGGAGCAGGG
>JASFQX010000359.1:0-3482 GCA_050115215.1 Chloroflexota bacterium | reverse complement strand
GCACTCGCCCAGCTCGCGGCGCTGTGGCTGCTGCCTGCCGAGCAGTCGATCGAGAACTGGGCCGACGAGGCCCGCGAGCGCTTCACGGTCATCAAGTCCCCGCCGCTGCTCGAACGGCTCGACGAGGTCCTCTACGCTAGGCGCCATGGGGGTGACGACGGCGCCGACCGACTGGCTGCTGGAGCCCGGGGAGCCGTGGACACGGTATCGGACCCTGCTGGACCTGGAGGCGCGCCCGCCTGACGACCCGGAGCTCGTGCACGCCCGTGCGACCATGGTGGCCGCTGAACCGGTCCAGACCCTCATCACGCGGGCAGGGGAGTGGCCCGGTCACCCGCTGAAGCGACACAATGACGCGTCGCATCCGCTGTATGCGCTGGCCACGCTGGCCGATTTCGGGCTCGGGCGAGACGACGCGAGGATCGAGAGCGTGGCCGACCGGGTGCTGGCTCACTTCGACGGTGAGGGCTTCGAGACCCTGCTGTGGTTGCCGCGTTTCCTGACCAGGGAGACGGAAGACGCCGAGCGATGGGCCTGGATGCTGTGCGACGCGCCGACCTTGCTCTACGTCCTGCTCTGCCTGGGCTATGGCGATGACGCTCGGGTGCGGGCGGCGGTCGAGGCGCTGGCGGGGCGGGTCCGCCAGAACGGCTGGCGCTGCGGGGCGTCGTCGTCGCTGCCCCGGTTCAGCGGACCAGGGCGCAAGGACGACCCCTGTCCCATGGCCACGACCTACGCGCTCAAGGCGCTGGCCGAGTCGTCGCACCGAGACGATGAGGCCGTCGTGGGTCCAGGGATCGTCGCGCTGCTCGACCACTGGCAGCACCAGCGCGACGAGAAGCTGAGGATGTTCGGCATCGGCACCGAGTTCCGCAAGCTCAGGTATCCCTTCGTGTGGTACGACCTGCTTCACGTGGCTGATGTCCTCAGCCGCTACCCGATGGCGCTGGCGGACCCCCGGTTCGAGGAGCTGCGCGGTGAGATCGCGGCACAGGCGGACTCGGCCGGCCGCTACCGGGCCGGTGCCATGTATCGAGCCTGGCAGGGCTGGTCCTTCGCGGACAAGCGGCAGCCCTCGCCGTGGCTGACCTTCCTGGTCCTGCGCATCGAGGCGCGCCAGGCCGCTGCGTAGCTTGGCGACTGCGGGAATCGGCCTGCCCCGTTACCCTGACGGGCCAACATGCCTCGTCGCCGTGCCGTCGCGCTTGCCCAGGCGTTGACGCTGTCCCTGCTGCTCCTGCCTGGGCTTCCCGCCGTTGGCCCCGCCACGGTCGAGGCTGCCCGGCGACCGATCGAGCCGGAGCCGTCCACGATCTACGATGCCGCCGGCAAGGGCATCGGCTGCCAGACCGGCGGCCGCACCTTCAAGGGCCCGCGACTGCCCTCGGATCCCCCCTGGCCGCCGGGTGCCAAGCCCAGCCCCACGCCCGAGCCGTCGCCCTCCGCCGTCCCCGCCGAGCAGCCGTCGCCAGTGGTCGCCCCCATCGAGCCCTCGGCCGCCCCTTCCATCGAGCCCTCGGCCGCCCCTTCCGACGAGCCCGCTGCGAGCGCCGAGCCGGAACCCGAAGCGGCGGTCATGGCCTTCACGGCCGCCGAGCTGGAAACCGCGCAGGCCGAGGTCGGGGCGACACCGCGGCCCACCGACAAGCTGGTCACCGGCATCGACGTCAGCTGGCACAAGGGCGAGATCGATTTCGAGCGTGTGAGGGAGGCGGGCCACCGCTTCGTCATCATCAAGGCCACCGAGAACAACGACTTCATCGACAAGAACTACGCCGCCAACCTGGCCGCCGCCCGCGCCGCAGGGCTGATCACGGGGGCGTACCACGTCTTCGACTACACGCTCAACGGCAAGGCCCAGGCTGACCACTTCATCGATCGGCTCGAGGCCGTCGGTGGCCTCAGCGGCGCCCTGCCCCCGGTCGTGGACGTCGAGTGCTGGTCCTACTACGGCCCCTCGATCCAGGCCGTCTCCGCCGCCCGTCTGCGCGATCTGGTGGCGCGCATCTACCAGCGGACGGGCCTGCTGCCGACGGTCTACACCTCCTCGCGGATGTGGAGCGAGGTGGTGGGCAACGCGGACGGCTTCGAGGGTCTGCGTCTGTGGACGGCCTGCTGGGACTGCGACCGTCCTCCGACCACGCCCGACGGGTGGGACGACTGGTCCTTCTGGCAGGTCACCAACGCCTGGCGGGTGCCGGGCATCAGCGGCAACGTCGATGGCAACTACTTCCGTGGCTCGCGCAGGCAGCTCAGGTCGCTCAGGTCCCGGCCCTTCGCCATCGAGGGTGGCACGGACGCGTCAGGGGGCGGCACCGTCGAGCTCGACCTCGGCGGTCGCGTGGGCACGCACTTCCGCACCTCGCCGGACGGTGAGACGTGGTCGGAGTGGCGCCGGCTGCGTGGGACACCGACCGCCGTCATCCCCGAGACGGAGGGCGAGCACACGGTTCACCTCCAGCTCAAGAACGGCCCCGGCCTCAAGTCACCGATCTTCCGTGACGCCATCACGGTCGACGGCACGCCGCCCGAGCTGACGGCTCCGACCATCTCGCTGCGAACCGGCCTGCTGGGGTCGGGCGCGGCCGACATCCCGCTCACCGCGCGCTGGGAGGCGCGAGACCTCACGGCCGGCCTGGCCGACGCCGAGGTCCTGGTCAGCTGCGGTGACGGCCAGCGCCAGCGAACCGAGGCTTCGGGCCACGGAGAGCCGGGTGAGCTCGTGACCTGGGAGGCGCAGACCTGGGCCTTCCCCGGCGCGGTCTGCGAGCTCACGGCCATCGCCGCGGACGGCGTCGGCAACACCGCTCAGCAGTCCGTCTCCGGCTCCATCGCCAACGTCGAGCCGGCCGCTGACGCCACCGCCACGGCGACCCTCTCGGGGGACCAGCTCGGCATCGTGGCCGAGCGCGGCCCCGACCGCGGTCGAGCCAGCGTGATTCTCGACGGCGAGGCCGTGGCGCTCATCGACCTCTACGCGCCGGAGGCAGCTGGCCCCGAGCTGGTCTACGTGGCCGACCTGCCCGAGGGGGAGCACCGCGTGGCCGTCGAGGCTACCGGCAGCCGCGACGAGCGTTCGAGCGGGCTGGAGGTCGCGATCGAGGGATACGTCACGCTCACGCGCTAGCCTGGTCCGCTGCCCAGGGCGTACCGCATCAGCGGCAGTGCGCGGCCGGGCAGGATCTGCGACGGCGACATGCCCACGCGCTCGGCGCCCAGGTGCACGTAGAAGGGCTCGGCGAACGGGTCGCTTTCGAACTCCATGACCCCCTTGCCCCAGCTGCGCGCGACTTCTGCGGCGCGTTCGAACGCGCGCCGACCATGGCCCCGGCCCATGACCTCCGGGTCGATCCAGAGGTCTTCGAGGAAGGCCAGCTCGGTGCGCCTGCGCAGACGGAAGAGGCCCAGCAGACGACCTTCAGCCTCGAGGACCTCGACATGGTCCGACGCTTGCTCCAGTTCGGCCGGCGTGAAGGCCATGA
>JASFQX010000358.1:0-3486 GCA_050115215.1 Chloroflexota bacterium | reverse complement strand
CAGCGTGCACCGAGGGAGACCATGGCCTACCACACGATCATCGAACCGTTCCGCGTCCACACCGTGCAGGCCATCGACCTGCCCGATCGCGATGCGCGAGAGGCCGCGCTCCTCCGTGCCGGCCACAACCTCTTCGGCCTCCACGCCGACGAGGTCATCATCGACCTGTTGACCGACTCGGGCACCGGGGCCATGTCCACGCGCCAGTGGTCGGGGATGATGCTGGGCGACGAATCGTACGCCGGCTCGCGCTCCTTCTATCGCTTCGAGCGGGTGGTCAAGGACCTCACCGGCTACGCCGAGATCATCCCCACCCACCAGGGCCGGGCGGCCGAGAAGATCCTCTTCAACGTCGCGGTCGAGGCCGGGGACGTGGTGCCCAACAACACCCACTTCGATACCACCCGGGCCAACGTCGAGTACCAGGGCGCCGAGGCGCTGGACTGCGTCGGTGCGGCTGGCCGGGATCCGGCGGTGGAGGCGCCGTTCAAGGGCGACGTGGATATCGAGGCCCTGCGTGCAGCCATCGAGGAGCATGGGGTCGAGAAGGTGCCGCTCGTGATGGTCACCGTGACCAACAACTCCGGCGGTGGGCAGCCCGTGTCGATGGCCAACCTGCGGGCCGTGCGCGCGATCTGTGACGAGTTCGACATCCCGCTCTTCCTCGATGCCTGCCGTTTCGCCGAGAACGCCTGGTTCGTCAAGATGCGCGAGGCCGGATACGCCGACAGGACGCCCAGGGAGATCGCGCAGGAGATGTTCTCCATCGCCGACGGCTGCACCGTGTCGGCCAAGAAGGACGGCCTGGCCAACATCGGCGGCTTCCTCGCGCTCAACGACCGCGAGTGGGCGAGCCACGCGCGCAACCTGCTCATCCTGACCGAGGGCTTCCCCACCTACGGCGGACTCGCCGGCTACGACCTCGAGGCCATCGCCACGGGCCTGGAGGAGGTGCTCGACGAGAAGTACCTGCGCTACCGCATCCGTTCCACCGAGTACCTCGCCGAGAAGGTCAACGCCGCCGGCATCCCCACCGTCCGGCCACCGGGCGGGCACGCGGTCTATCTCGACGCGGCGGCGCTGCTGCCGCACATCCCGCCGCACGAGTATCCGGCGCAGGCGCTGGCGATCGAGCTCTACCGCGCCGGCGGCGTGCGCGGCGTGGAGATCGGCACGGTCATGTTCGGCCGGCCCCGCGAGGGCGAGCCCGACGAGCCGGCCGCCATGGAGCTGGTGCGCCTGGCCATCCCGCGCCGCATGTACACCCAGAGCCACATCGACTACGTGGGCGAGGTGGTCATCGACGTGGCCTCCCGCGCGGAGGAGTTGTGCGGCTACCGCATCGTGGAGCAGGCGCCGTGGCTGCGCCACTTCACGGCCCGCCTGGAGCCGCTGGCCTGACCCGGATCAGGGCGTTGCGCTAGGTCAGGGCGTCTCCGGCGCGCTCGTCTGCGGGCCGAAGGCCGTCAGTCGAAGCCCCTCGATGCGCAGTGTGGCCGAGCCAGGCGTACGCAGGCCCTGGCGCTCGGCAGCGGTGGATTCGAGGCGGAGGTCACCTTCGAAGGTGCCGCCGATCGCCATGCGCGTGGCAGGCTCGACCTCGCCGAACACGATCCAGGCCGGACTCTTGCGACCGTCGTAGGTCCTGATGGAGCCGAACCACCACTCACGGCCATCGGTCTCCAGCTCGATGCGCAGGCGCTGGTCGAACCCCCGCTCGGTCCAGCGGCCTTCGAGCGCGGCGCGCTCGGCCCAGATCGAGCTCGTGGCCGGGACATCCGCGGGCAGGGAGAAGGCGCGTTTGCCGATGGCGATGCGGACCGCGTCCGCCTCCATGCGCAACCCTTCGCCCTGCCAGTCGAGGGCGCGGTCGCTGGGCGCCCACGTGGGCACCGGCGTCGGGGCTGACGTCGGGCCCGGTGTCGGGCTCGGTGTCGGGCTCGGTGCGGGTGTCGGCGCCAGGCTCGGCGGCAGGCTCGGCGACGGGGCGACGAGGACGGCCGTCACCGGCTCGGGCGCAGACCCCTGAGGCAGCAGGCTGAGGGCCAGGAGAGCGAGGCTGCAGGTCAGCGCGGCGACCACGGCCACGGCCAGCGCCCGCACGGGTGTGACGACCTCGCGCACGCGGGCGCCGAATCGCGGCGTCCGGACCCGCGGGACCGGGCGCGGCGGCGGGCCTTCAGGGCCGAATGCGCCGAGCGCGGGCGCCGGATCCACGGCCGGTGCGAGGCGCGCAGGCGGCCAGAAGCGCCCGAGCCGCTCGGTCGTCTCCACGCCCGCCATGACGCGGCTGGCGCTCATGCGGGCATCGGGCGGCGGGATGTCGCTGTCGCGCAACCAGGCCGTGAGTCCCGCGGTCAGCCGCTGGTCGGCCATCAGGCGCTCTCCATCTGGGCTGCCAGCTCGCTTCCGGGCACGCCGTCGTCGTCGAGGGCGGCCTCGAGCGACGCGAGCGCCGCCTCGGTTCGCTGCTCGACCGCCTTGCCCTTGAGGCCGAGGGCGAATGCCATGGCCTCGGCGTCCATGTCGCTGAGGTACCGCAACACGAGCACGGCGCGGTCGTCGAATGACAGCAGGCGGAACCCGCGCGAGAGCTGGTCACGGTCGATGACCGTGCCGAAGGGGTCGGCGCCGACAGGCCCGGCGGGCTCGACGGCGGTCGCGCCCGCCTGCTCGTTCGGCTGCGCGTCCGTGCGGCGACAGGCCTCGACCAGGTGGCGAGCGGCCCAGGCCTCGTACTGCGCCTGGTCCGAAAGGCGCGAGAGGGAGCGCCAGATCTCGAGGAAGGCATGCTGGACGGCGTCCTCGGCCAGGTTCGAATCACGCAGGATCCCGTAGGCCACGCGGAACGACTCCGGATGGCCGGCAACGACGAGGGCCTCAAAGGCACGCTCGTCACCCTTCTGTGCGCGCTTGACCAGCTCGACATCCATACGAACTGGTTGTACGCCAACCGGGTCCGACCGGCTACAGGCCGATTGCCTGTCCGCTGACCATGACTGTTGGCGTCAGCCGACACTCCACCATCCGCCCTTGGGATGGCGTCGGGCCCTCAGGGGAGGGTGCTGATGGCCTCCTCCACGAGCTCGGGCTGGCCCAGCGGGTCACTGATGACCCAGATGGTGTCGGCGGAGCTGTAGATGTACTGCCTGGACCCGCCGAAGTCCAGCGCGGTCACGGGCTGGCCGGCGATCTCCTCCTCGCTGAAGCTGACGCCAGTGAGCATGGCGGCGACCTCGTCGATGGGTTCCTCGGTGGGCGCGTTGGGGTCGACCGAGACCTCCGGCGGACGGATGAGGAAGACGTCCTCGAGCAGCGAGGCGGTCAGCTCCTCACCCCCCTCGGGCAGGCGGTAGCCTTCGATCTGGATGCCGTCCTGGGCACCCTCGAGGCCCCACCAGGTGATGACGCCGAGCATGTCGGCGGGCGAGATGCCGGCCTCGAGAAAGGCTCGCAGCAGCCATTCCTCGGCGGAGGTGCCCAAGC
>JASFQX010000357.1:0-3489 GCA_050115215.1 Chloroflexota bacterium | reverse complement strand
CCCAACGGCCGACGGCATCTTCGTGACCGAGAAGCACGAGCACGATCATCCGGCCGCGGCGCGTGACCGGGCCATCAGCTACGCCGCCCACCGTCTGCTCAGTCATCGCTATCGAGACGCCGTGGGCGGTGCCGAGAGCCTCCAGGCGTTCGACGAGCTGATGGCTTCACTGTGCCTTCCCACCGAGCGCACCACGACCAGGGGTGGCTCGGCTGCCGCGCTGGGCAACCGCATCGCCAGGCGCGTCATCGCCCAGGGGCGCCGGGATGGCTCCCGGGAGCGACAGGGCTACACCTCGGCCGACTACGTGCCGGTCAACGAGCCCATGGTGGTCAAGGCGCCCGGCACGTTCCTCACCGATCCCAACCGCTGGCAGCCGCTCGCCCTCGAGGTCGCGATCTCGCAGAATGGGCTGCCGCTCCCGGCCGGTCCACAGGAGTTCGTGGGGCCGCACTGGGGCTTCGTCGATTCCTTCGCCCTGCCCGACGCGGGCCGCGACGGGGTGCCCATCGACCCGGGCCCACCGCCCCGCCTGGGCGACCCGCGCACCGACGCCGAGTTCAAGTCGAAAGCGGTCGAGGTCGTCACCTACAGCAGCCTGCTCGATCCGCGCGACGGCGTGCTCATCGATATCAGCCCCGCATCCTGGGGCAACGCCCCGCTCGGCACCAACGACCGCGCCGGCTACGAGCTCAACCCCGCCACCGGGGAGCCGTACGCACCGGTCATCGTGCCGCAGGCGGACTTCGGGCGCGTCATCGCCGAGTACTGGGCCGACGGCCCCGCCTCGGAGACGCCGCCGGGTCACTGGAACTCGCTGGCCAACGCCGTGGTCGACCACCCCGCGTTCGAGCGGCGCATCGCCGGCACGGGTGATCCCGTCGACCCGCTCGAGTGGGACGTCAAGATGTACCTCGCGCTCAACGCCGCCCTCCACGACGCCGCCGTCGCGGCCTGGGGTGCCAAGAGCCACTACGACTACGTGCGACCGATCTCCATGATCCGCTGGATGGGCGGTCTGGGTCAGTCGAGCGACCCCTCGTTGCCGTCCTACCATCCGGACGGCCTGCCCCTCATCGAGGGCGAGGTGGAGCTCATCACCGCCGAGTCCGCAGCGCCCGGCGAGCGTCACCATCGCCTGCGCGACCACGTGGGTGAGATCGCCATCCGTGCCTGGACCGGCAACCCGGGTGACGTCGAGACCACGCTCGGCGGGGTCGACTGGATCCGGGCGGTCGAGTGGGTGCCCTACCAGCTGTCGACGTTCGTCACCCCCTCGTTCGCGGGCTACGTCAGCGGCCACTCCACCTTCAGCCGCGCCGCGGCGGAGGTGCTCGCGGCCATGTCCGGTACGCCCTACTTCCCGGGCGGCCTGGGGACCTGGACGGTGCCCGCCGGATCGCTCCACTTCGAGCTGGGCCCCAGCGTGGACGTGCCGCTGCAGTGGGCGACCTATTACGACGCCGCCGACCAGGCCGGCATCTCTCGCCTCTACGGCGGCATCCACGTGGAGGCGGACGACCTGCGGGGCCGGGTCATCGGCAGCGAGTGCGGCGTCGCGGCCTGGGATACGGCGCAGCGGTACTGGGAGGGCAGCGCCCGCAGCTGACGGCGCTGCCGCCTGCGGCCGACGACGCGGCCTACTGTCGGGCGAGCGCGATGCGGATCTCCGCCTCGTGGTCCTCGACGGCTTCGCCCGAGAGGTCGTAGACGGCCCGCAGGACCGTGCCGCTGAAGGCGAACGGCGGTGCGTACTCGGGTGTCACCGGCGCCCCGGCATCGAGACCGACCGAGACTCCGCCGGCCAGGCCGACCGTGATCGGCATCGTCACCGGAAGCTCGCCTGAGCCCACCTTCTCGCCATCCACGAAGAGGGTGAGGGTGCCGGGCGTGCCCTTGCCCTTGAGCGGCTCCGCCGCGCCGGTCGGCGAGAACTCGAAGCTGAGGATGTGCTTGCCGGTCGGGACGTCCGTGTCCGAGACGACGTAGAAGCGCCGGTCGGCCACGTAGTTGTAGGTGTAGCGCAGCTTGCCCTCCATGACGAAGAAGCTGAACCCGCCGTCCACACCACCCTGGCTGAGCAGGACACCCTCGGCCCCGCCGTCGGGCACGATCACGCCCACGTGGGCGCTGTGCTGTCGGTTGAGCAGCTTGGGTGCGACGTTGGGCGGCACCTCCTGGGTGCCGGGATAGTAGGTATAGCGCGTGCGCTCGGGTGCGATCTGCGGCCGCTCATCGGCGAAGCGCTGCTGCCCGCGGCCGTCGACCGGTAGCACGTTGTACTTCCCTGCTTCCGCGTACCACAGCGCGATGAGCTCGATGAGCTTGTCACGGTGCTCCGCGGCCAGGTCGTGGCTCTCGGTCCAGTCCTCGGCCACGTGGTACAGCTCCCAGCCGCTGGCGTCGAGCTCGGTCAGCGTCTCGGCCGGGATGGGCGTGCCGAAGGGATGCCCTTCGGCGAAGGAGGTGCCGGGCCAGGGGCAGACCGCCTTCCAGCCGTCGTGGTAGATCGAGCGGTGGCCGAGCATCTCGAAGTACTGCGTGGTCCGCCGCGAGGGCGCCTCGGCGTCGTCGAGCGACGCGGCTAGGCTCAGGCCCTCGATGGGTGACTGCTGGACCCCGCGGACGGACGTGGGCGGCTCGACGCCGAGCAGGTCGAGCACCGTCGGCACCAGGTCGATGGCGTGACCGTACTGGTGCCGGACTTCGCCTCTGGCCTCCATGCCGGCCGGCCAGTGGATGATGAAGGGGTCGCTGATGCCGCCCCGATAGGTCTCCCGCTTCCAGCGGCGGAAGGGCGTGTTGCCGGCCCAGGTCCAGCCCCAGGGGTAGTGGTTGAAGTACTTGGGCCCGCCGATGTCGTCGATGGCGGCGAGGTTCTGCTCCAGGTCGTCCTCGACGAAGTTGAAGAACTTGTTCTCGTTGATGGAGCCGGTCGGTCCACCCTCGGAGCTGGCGCCGTTGTCGCTGATGACCATGATCAGGGTGTTGTCCAGCTCGCCCAGCTCCTCGAGGAAGTCGATGAGCCGCCCGATGTGGTGGTCGGTGTGCTCCAGGAAGCCGGCGAAGACCTCCATCATGCGCGCGTACAGGCGCCGCTCCTTCTCGGGCAGGCTGTCCCAGTAAGGCACGTCCGGGTCGTGTCGCGAGAGCTCGGCATCGGCCGGGATGACGCCCAGCTCCTTCTGGCGCGCGAAGACCTTCTCACGGTAGGCCTCCCAACCGTCGTCGAAGACACCCTTGTACCTGTCCGCCCACTCCCTGGCCACGTGATGCGGAGCGTGCATGGCACCGGTGGCGAAGTAGAGGAAGAACGGCTTGTTGGGTGCGACCTGCTTGGCGTCGGCCAGGAACGCCACGGCCCGGTCGACGAGGTCCTCGGTGAGGTGATAGCCCTCCTCGGGGGTCTTCGGCGGCTCGACGCGGTGGTTGTCGTAGGTCAGCTCGGGGTAGTACTGGTGCGTGTCGCCGCCCATGAACCCGTAGTAG
>JASFQX010000356.1:0-3496 GCA_050115215.1 Chloroflexota bacterium | reverse complement strand
GGCGAAGCAGGCCTGGGAATCCTGGACGCACTCCCAGATCGGCCAGGTGAAGACAAGGAGCGCGATGATCGTCGTGATCACCGCGCCGGCTGCCGGCCGCGTCAGCGCCTGCTGCCACGTTCTCCGGCTGCGGACGCGTTCGTCAGTCCTCTCGGTGGTCACGCCGTCCTCCTCCCTCTAGCGTCAAGTCGCCCCTTCGCTCATCGTTGCGGAGAGGGGTGGGTCGTCCCACCCCTCTCCGCCGCGGTCTAGCGGATGCCGTCCGCGGCCAGCTCGATGACTGCCGCTGCGTTGTCGGCGGTCACGAAGCCTGGGCCCGTGAGGATGACGCCGCCACCGCCCGGCAGCAGTCCGCCGAACTGGTTGTACAGCGTCAGGAAGACGACCGGCAGGTAGCCCTGCAGGTATTGCTGCTGGTCGATGGCGAAGAGCATGTCGCCGTCGACGATGGCCTGGAGCACCTCTGGTCCGAGGTCGAACGTGGCCAGCGGCATCTCGCCCATGATCCCCAGCCCCTCGAACGCCAGGAGCGCGGGGACCGCGCCGGTCGGACCGAGGGTCAGGACGCCGTCGATGGAGTCATCGGCGACGAGGGCCGATTCGATGGCGGCCTGCGCGCCGGTCGGGTCGGCCAGGTCGACCGCGAGCACCTGCGACGTGGCCCCTGCTTCGGCCAGCGCATCGGCGAAGCCCTGGCAGCGCAGGTCGAGCGCCACGTTGCCGACCTCCTGGTTGACGCACAGCCCGTTCGTCACGCCGGCGGCCGCCATGCGGGCACCGCCGCCCAGACCGGCCTCGTACTCGGTCTGCCCGACGTGGGCGAGCACACCCAGGTCTGCGAAGACATCCGAGCCCGAGTTCATCGAGATGACCGGGATGCCGGCCGCCACGGCGGCTTCGATCGAGGGCCCGAGTGCATCAGCATCGGGGATCGAGACGACCAGACCGTCCGGCTCGGAGGCGACCGCGGTGTCGATGAGCTGGCTCATGGCGACCATGTCGAACGTGCCGGGGTTGCTGTAGTTGACGGTCACGCCCATGTCCGCGGCCGCGGCGTTGACGCCGTTTTGGACGACATTCCAGAACGCGTCGCCCGACTGGCCGTGGCTGACGACCTCGATCCGGATATCGTCCTGGGCCGCGACCGTCGCCGGTGCCATCGCGGCACCGACCAGCAGACCGACGCTGACGAGGCCTACCAGCCCCTTCTTGATTCGCATCTGGTTTCACTCCTCCTTGGCGGTCCTTGCACCGCCGTACTTCCTGGATTGATCCGTCAACCCGTTGGCTGCTCTGTTCGGCGCACCTCCTTCGCTGTGGGGAACGTGGGACTATGCGGGGATCTCATCCAGTCGGACGATGCGGCGATCGTGCAGAGCCAGCGTGGCGGCTTCTGCGATGCGGGCCGATGCGACGCCGTCACGAGCAGTACACGGCGTCTCCATGTCACCTCGTGCGACCCTGAAGAAGCCCAGCATCTCGTCACGATAGGCCTGGGCGAAGCGGGCCTGCGTATCGGACCACACCGGCCCTTCCGGTTCCGGCTCACCCGGTTCCACGGAGCGGATGACCTGGCGTGGGCCGAGACCCACGCTGACGCTGTCCCTGGAACCGAAGAGCTCGGTGCGGATGTCGTAGCCACGTGGGTCGTGCCGCGAGACCGTCATGACAGCCAGGGCTCCGCTACGCAGGCGCAACGTCGCCACCGCATTGTCGTGGTCGTTGTACTTGGCGAAGACGGGGAACTCGCGTACGGAGCCATCCGCGTAGACCTCCTCGACCTCGTCGCTGGTGAGCCAGCGAAGGACGTCGAAGTCGTGGCCGCTGAAGTCCCGGAAGAGTCCGCCCGACACCGGGATGTACGACTCGTGGGGCGGAGCCGGGTCGTGTCCGGCCATGCGCACGCTGTAGAGCGTGCCCAGCTCACCGCTGTCGACCATGCGTTTGGCCTCGATGTAGCCCTTGTCGAAGCGACGCTGGAACCCCAGTTGGAATGGCGTCCCGGCGGTTCGATCTCCTCCGCCAGCACGATTGCATCTGCCAGCTCGGGCGTCAACGGCTTCTCGCAGAAGACAGGGACCCCCCGTTCCAGTCCAGCTCGCACGAGGGGGGCGTGCGCGTCGCCAGCGGCGGCGATGACGTATGCGTCGGCCTCGGCCAGGACGGTCTCGACCGGCGCGGCCCGAGCGCCGAGGCCGGCAGCTACGGCTTCGGCCGCCTCCTGGTCCGGGTCAGCGACGATGAGCTCGTCGACCTCATCGATGGATGTCAGCACCTCGGCATGCATCTTCCCGATGCGACCCGCTCCGAGCAGACCGATCCTCACGAGTGCTCCCTCCTCTGCGAGGTGCGCGGAGCAGCACCTCTCAGGCGATGCTCAGTGCCGTGCTGCGTGCTCCTGTAATCGTTTACGTCAAGGGCGTATGATGAGCAGCCGAGGGGTTCCGTGTCAACTGGCGGACGCGCCGATCTCTGTCGGACAGGGGAGGCGACGCCGGGGCCTGGAGGACATGCACGCATGATGACGCCTACGACCGCGTCGGGCGACCTGCTCCGACGCGCTGGCTCGCTCGAACCGGCCAGCGGACCGGTCCACGACATCCGCCCGGCCGACGCCGGTTGGCGGTTCGTGGGCTTCAGCGAGCGCCGGATGCGCGCTGGCGACGGCCTGCGCAGGCCTGGTGACGATCGGGAGCTCGCCGTGGTCGTGCTCGAGGGCAGCGTGGAGATGCGTGCGGGGGACCAGCACTTCTCCTCCGTGGGCAGCCGTGCCACGGTCTTC
Organism: Chloroflexota bacterium; assembly: GCA_050115215.1. Classification (GTDB taxonomy): domain Bacteria; phylum Chloroflexota; class Limnocylindria; order Limnocylindrales; family CSP1-4; genus JAFMJV01. Next base: position 714 of record JASFQX010000356.1, on the reverse strand, counting down.
GAGGGGCCGCCGGCGCCCGTCCTGCTGCTCGAACCCGGCCTCGACCTGGAGGTCGAGGCGATCGGCCCGACGACCCTGGTTGTCGCCGACGCCCCCGCTGGGGACGTGCGCATCAGCCGGCTGATCGAGCCGGACGACATCCACGTCGAGACCCGCGGCAGCGGCATCACCGAGCGCCGGATCCACCATCTGCTGCCGCCGGGCGAGCCGGCCGGGCGGCTCATCCTCTTCGAGGTCTTCACGCCGGGTGGCAACTGGTCCAGCTACCCACCCCACAGCACGATACCGAGGATCCACCCCGCGAGGCCTATCTCGAGGAGCTCTACTACTACCGGTTCGCGCGACCGGAGGGCTGGGGCTTCGCTCGCCTGTACACCGCCGACCGCTCGCTTGACGCCTCGTTCGCGGTGGTCGACAGCGACGTGTTGCTCATCCCTCGCGGCTACCACCCGTTCGGTGCGCCCGCCGGGTACGACGCCTACTACCTCAACGTGATGGCCGGACCCAACCGGGCCTGGCACTTCACCGTCGACCCGGACCATGCCTGGCTGATGGACTGGGACCCGAGCCAGCCCAAGTGACCCACGGACAAGTGACCCACGGAGGAGAGACCGGATGACCACGCCCCTGGCTCGCACCGCGAGCGAGTTCCCGACCGACTACTGGAACGACTCGTGCAACGAGAGCGAATTGCGCTACGCCATCGAGAACGGG
>JASFQX010000355.1:0-3498 GCA_050115215.1 Chloroflexota bacterium | reverse complement strand
CGCTCGCTCATGTCACCTCGACTCCCATCGCTCGCTCCTTGGGTGTGCCTGTCTCGTTTCGCGCGGAGTCCATCGCGAGGAGGTGCTCCGCGGTGTACGTATCGGTGATAAGGCAGTTGATCCAGCCGCCCACGAGCGCGGCACGGATGGCCTCTCGCTTGCCCGGTCCGCCGGCCACCGCGATCGAGCGCGGCACGCGGCGCAGCTGCTCGAGCTCGATGCCGATGACGCGATCGTGCAAGGGAGTGCCGACCGGCCGTCCGTCGCCGCGCAGATAGCGCAATCCGATGTCCCCCACTCCCCCGGCCTCGCGCACGGTGCGCAGCTCGTCGGGCGAGAAGACGTTGCCGCTGCTGGCGAGGAGGCCCGAGGGCTCCTGTCCGCCGATGCCGACAAGGGCCACGTCGAGCTGGTCCCACAGCGCCATGGCGCGGGCCACGAAGGGGTCCTGCACCAGCACTTCGCGTGCGCCGGGCGAGCCCACGCTGCTGGGCGCCGGCAGGAACGTGCCCTCGCCGTGCAGCAGGTCTGCCAGCCGCCGGATGAGGTGGGTCGCGTGGCCCTCGGCCGCGGGGTCACCGCCACCGCCGAGGATCTGCACCACGCGCACGTCCTTGACACCGCTGACCGGGTGCATGGCGTCGACCATGGCCAGCAGCGTGGCGCTCCAGGAGCTGACGCCGATGATGTCCCCGGAGCGCACGGTGGTCTCGACGTGGAACGCCGCTGCCGAGCCGAGCTCGCGCACGGCCGCGTCGTCATCGTCGTGGGAGATATCGACGATCTCCACCTCGGTCAGGCCGAAGCGGCTCTCGAGCGCTTCCTCCAGCTCCGGGTTCGTGCCGCTGGGGGCACGGACGCTGATGCGCACGATGCCCTCATCCTGGGCGCTCTTGAGCAGGCGACTGACCTTGGGCTGCGAGAGGCGGAGCCGGCTGGCGATCTCCGGCTGCCGCAGGCCCACGTCGTAGTAGAGCCTCGCCACGCGGGTCATCAGGCGCAGCTCGTCGGCGCGGCTCACGTCAGGACCTCACGATCTCGCGGGCAGCCGTCGCGATGCCGTCGGCGCTGAGGCCGAAGCGGTCGAGCAGGAAGGTGGGCGAGCCGGTGGGACAGAACCCGGGGAAGCCGAGCAGGCGCATGCGCGTTGGCGCCACCTCGACCACGACCTCGGCCACGGCGCCGCCGAGCCCACCGTGCACGACGGCTTCCTCGACGGTGACGATGCCCCTGGTCTCGGTGGCTGCGGATACGATGGCATCACGATCGATCGGCGCGACGGTGGCCATGTTGATGACCCGGGCCTCCATGCCCTCAGCCGCCAGCAGGTCCGCCGCCGCGAGGGCGCGTGTGACGACCACGCCGTTGGCGACGATGGTGACGTCGTTGCCTTCGCGCAGCCGCACCGAGCGGCCGATCTCGAAGCGATAGTCGTCAGGGTGGACGATGGGCACGCCGATGCGGCTAGTGCGGATGAAGACCGGACCCTCGTATTCGTAGGCCGCCCGGATGGCGCCCGCCGTGTCCACCGGGTCGGCCGGCACGATGACCACGAGCCGGTCGATGGCTCGCGTCCAGGCGATGTCCTCGATGGAATGATGGGTGGGGCCCAGCTCGCCGTAGGCCACGCCGCTGCTGACACCGACGAGCTTGACGTTGGCGCCGCTGTAGGCCGCGTCGACCTTGATCTGCTCCAGGGCCCGGCCGGTGAGGAAGGGACTGGCACCGGAGACGAAGGGGATCTTGCCGCCGTTGGCCAGGCCGGCGCCGACGCCCACCAGGTTCTGCTCGGCGATGCCGACGTTGATGACCTGGTCGGGCAGGAGCGCCTCCAGCTTGGAGATCTTGGTCGAGCCCAGCGAGTCGTTGACGACCGCGACCACCCGCGGGTCCGCGTGCGCCAGCTCCACCAGCGTATCGGCGAAGGCGTCGCGGCAGTCGTACAGCTGGACCGGGGCTTCGGCGGTCATGCCCGGCTCCCTTCCAGCTCCGCCACGGCCTGCGCGTACTGCTCATCGGAGGGGATCTTGTGGTGCCACTCCTTGCGGTCCTCGATGAACGAGACGCCCTTGCCCTTGGTGGTGTTGGCGATGACGCAGTTGGGCTTGCCCGGCTCGAAGGGGAGGGCGGCGAAGGTCTCGAGCAGGGCCGCGGGGTCGTTGCCGTCGGTCTCGCGCACGGCCCAGCCGAAGGCCCGGAACTTGTCGGGCAGCGGATCGAGCGCCATCGTCAGCTCGGTGCGGTCGCCCTGCTGCAGGCGGTTGCGGTCGACGATGCAGACGAGCTTGTCCAGCTTGTAGTGGGCGGCCGCCATGGCCGCCTCCCACATCGAGCCCTCCTGCAGCTCACCGTCGCCGGTGAGCACGAACGTGCGCCGGTCGGCGCCGTCCATGGCGCCCGAGAGCGCGATGCCCACGGCCACGGGGAAGCCGTGGCCGAGCGGGCCGGTGTTGGTCTCAACGCCCGGGACCTTGTTGCGATCGGGGTGGCCGTTGAGGCGCGAAAGCGGCTGCAGGAACGTGTCCAGCTCGGCCTCGTCGAAGTAGCCGGCCATGGCCAGGGTGGTGTAGAGCGCCGCGGCCGAGTGGCCCTTGGAGAGGACGAAGCGGTCGCGGTCGGGATCGTCAGGGTTGGCGGGGTCGTAGCGGAGCACGCCGCCGAAGAAGAGCGTGACCAGGATGTCGGTGGCGCTGAACTCGCCGCCGATGTGGCCGAGCTTGGCGCCGTGGACCATCCTGAGGTCGCGCAGCCGCACGTCGATGGCGCGCTGGCGGAGTGCGCTCGTGATGTCAGCCGTGTCGGTTGCCACTGGTAGTTCCTTGCTGCGGTTCAAGTCCTCCGAGGTGACGGCCTCGATCCGCGCCTGAGGTGGCTGCTTGCCTCAGCGTGTCGCCGTCCCCTCGTGAATGGCCATTCATAGGCGTATGGACATTGCAGAGCATAGGGATGCAGCGATGCATATGTCAAGGTGGAACCGCTTGCAGAGGAGCCACCACAGGCGTGGCCCTCGTGATTCCGTCGGGCTACGCGAGCGAGAGGACGACCTCGCCCGTGGCCATGGCGTTCGCCTTCAGCAGAAGCAGGGCCAGAAGGGCCACCGCGCCGGCAAGGGTGATCCCTCGTCGCGTCGGGCATGTGGAATGGTCACGTCGGTTCATGTGGAGCCTCCGGTGGGTCAGACAGGCCGGGCACCATGTCCCAGGCGCGTCTCGGCAAGGATGCGACGGGCAACATTTCGGTCGGGTTGCGGACTCGGCCGTGTCAGCGCCTGGCGGCGATCCGTGGAGCGCTGACCTCGATGGCGTGCCGCCCCGGAGCGAGCGCGACCGTTGCCTCCGCAGGGTCGCCGTCGATGGCGACCGACGATGCAGGCGTGGGAGCCATGAACGTGCCGGAGGTGCCGAACGGCAGCTCCACCTCGACCAGCAACGATCCCCATCGAGGCGCCACGAGGTGACCACCGGGCCGTAGGGGGTCTCGACCGACGCTCGGGCCCAG
>JASFQX010000354.1:0-3499 GCA_050115215.1 Chloroflexota bacterium | reverse complement strand
GCCCGGGGACCACCTCCGATGACGGACCGAGCGGGCCGGCGATGAGGGCGATGCTCGCCCCGAGAGCGAAGATGGCGATGGTTGCGGCGACGCGCGTCGCGCTGAACATGGTTCTCGTCCTCCAGCTGAGTTCCGCGAGGGTGAAGGACCATCGATGGTGCCGTTGTGGTGTCTCGGGCAGCTTGGCGAGGACCTCGCGAAGGTCGTCAGGCAGGGTCGCGTCCTCCTGCATCCAGCTTTCGAGACGCTGCTCGAGGTCGTGGCCGATCGTCATCGGGTGACCTCCTGATAGGTGGGCGGCCGAGGTCCAGGGGCGGCGTCCGCCTCCAGCGCCCGGCGCATCTGTTCGAGCGCTCGGTGCATGCGCGACTTGACGGTCCCGAGCGGGGTCTCCAGCACCCTGGCGACCTCGTCCATCGGCATGCCGAGATAGTGGTGCAGGACGAGCACGACCCGATGGTCGAACGACAGTCGTCGGAAGCCCCGCTCGAGCTGGTCACGGTCGGCGACCCGGCGATACTCGTCGGGCGCGACCGGCACCGGAGCCGAGGCGAGGTCGACCTCGGGGATGGAGCGTCGCCTCTGCCGTGACACTCGGTGGCACTCGTTCACGCAGAGCCGGTAGGCCCAGGCATCGAAGCGTGATGGGTCACGTAGCTGGGGCAGGTTCCGCCACATCGACAGCACCGCCTGCTGTGACGCCTCCCGCGCGAGCTCAGGATCGCGGAGGATGCGGTAGGACAGTTGCTGGAGGCGTCCGTACACACCGTCTGCCAGTCGCGCGAACGCGATCTCGTCACCGTCCTGAGCGCGAACCACGAGGTCGGTATCCATCCCCGCACCGCTGTGGGCGCCACGCTGAGCTGCTGCGCCTCTACATGGTATGACCCCGAATCCAGTGATCAAGGTCCATCGGATATGAGCGCACTCCTGCTGGTCGATTTCGCGCAGAGAGACACCGGCGGCGATATCGAGGGTGTCATCTCCGGGTGACTTGCCGGAGCTCGAAGCGCCCGCGCCCGCCGAGTAGACACGCGTGCCGCCGCGGAGCCCGCCCCTCGCGAGACGGGCACTCTAGGCGGCCGATGCGGCGCGAGGGGGCTATTCGGTCGTAGGTTCGGGCAGCTCCGGCATCGGAGGCACGTCGCCCTCGAAGACGACCCCCTGACCGTCGCGGTCGGGGTCCTCGAGGAAGGCCTGGCCGGTGTCCAGGATGGCCGTCAGACCCGCGTAGTCGCCTTGGCCCTCGAGCACCGTCCTGTCGGCCTTGTACGACGAAGCCCAGATGCTCTCCTGCCGTCCGAGCCACGTGCCGCCCTCGTTCTCGAGGCGGACGCTCGAGACGCATACCCGCGAGTCCCCGAGCGCGTTACAGGTCCGAAGCTGGATCCAGGTGCCGCTGAGGCGTGGTTCGCTGGCCTCGATGACGTCGCCCACGTCGGTGACGTCGACGACCCTCATCGTGAAGGCGCCGCCGCGTTCCTCATCGGTCTGTGCCAGCACGAGGCCGCCAAGACCAGCGAGCAGCGCCAGGATGACTGCCCCCGCCAGGGACAGCCGCAATGTACGCATGACATCTCCCTTCTGGCGTCTGTCCTACTCGGCCGACTCGACTGGCTCCGGCAGCACCAGCTGCGGAGGCGGGCCCTTGTAGATCATGCCCTCGACCTCCTGCCGCTCGGTGCCATGCGAGATCGGCCAGGATACGTAGGTCCAGCCCTCGTAGGCCCCGGTGCCCTCGAGGACTCGCAGCTGCCTGCTCTTGGGCGAGTAGTCCCACCCGGCCATGGCGAAGAACGGACCGGTCCAATCACCGTCCGGTCCGGGGATCGTGGCGGTGGCCCAGACGACGTAGCCGTTCGCGCCCGGCACGTCGATCTCACGGACGAGCGTGGGCGTGTGCACCCCGTTGACGCGCGGGTCGCTCATGCGCTCCTCGCAGTTGGCCCGATCGAAGCACTCAAGCTCGCCCGTGACCATCGCCGGCGCCATCGGGACCGCCGTCTCCAAGGTCGAGGTGCTGGCGGATTTCGCCTCGTCCTGCCCGACGGCCATCTGCGGAGGCGGGCCCTTGTAGATCATGCCCTCGACCTCTTGTCGCTCGGTGCCGTACGTGACGGGCCAGGAGACGTAGGTCCAGCCCTCGTACGCCCCCGTGCCCTCGAGGACCCGCACCATCCTGCCCACCGGCGAGAAGTCCCAGCCGGCCATGGCGAAGAACGGGCCGGTCCAGTCACCGTCCGGACCCGGGATCGTGAGGCTGCCCCAGGCGACGAAGCCGTTCGCGCCCGGCACGTCGATCTCACGGATCATCGTGGGCGTGTGCACCCCGTTGACGCGAGGGTCGCTCATGCGCTCCTCGCAGTTCGCCCGATCGAAGCACTCGAACTCGCCCGTGACCATCGCCGGCACCATCGGGGCAGGTGCCGGTGAGGTCGCGAGGCTGGCGACCGGTTCCGTCTCATCCTGCCCGACGACCGGGACCCCGCCGAGCGCCAGGCACAGCACGATGGCCGCTCCCGCGGCCCACATCTTGCGCATGAGGGTTCCCCTTCGTGCGCGAGCCGGGTTCGCCAGTGGCTCGGCGCGGTCCAGGCGGCCAGGGCTGGGGCCGCGCGTCGTGGCCTCCCGCTACAGCGATTCTCTCGCGGGCGTCTACCGCTGGAGCGCTAGCGCGATGACCCCACAGGCAGCCGAGTCGGCGCGGACGTCGGTGGTGGTGGACGCGTCAAGGACGCGTGATCGGCGACTCCTGGTGCAGCCGGGCCTGTAGCGCTGAACGAAGCTCGATGTCACGGATGCTGCCGATGTCGAGTACCGCGGCTGCGGCCGGATGGGTCAGCGCGGGCACCACGATCTCGTCGGGCAGCCGATCCACGACCTCGGCCATCGAGCGATGGGCGGCCTCGTTCACCACCTTGAGGTCGTTGCGGGACTGACGCTGCGGTACCTCGCGGTGCGGCGGGAAGCCGGCCCCTTGCGCATCGGTGAAGAGCTGGTCGAAGAGCAGGCGCAGGTTCTCGTCGCTGGCCCAGCCCCAACCCTGGTTGAGCGCGAGCGAGACGACGTTGCCGGTGTTGATGCGGGCGAAGAGGAAGGCGTCGAGCGAGTTCAGGAGATGCCCGCAGAAGACGCCGGGGTACTGCATCACCGAGTTCAGGAAGCCCTGGCCCGTGCCACAGCCGCCGATGATCATGTCCGCCCGGTCAGCCGCCAGCAGCAGGGCCGAGATGAGCCCGGTGTGGATGTACTGCAGCTCCGGCTCCTCACCCGGCTCGGCCATGCCGGCGTTGACGACGTCGAGTCCGCGGCCTTCGAGGGCGGCCATGATGAACGGGTGCTTGTCGACCGCGCTGGTCTCGTTGACCACGGCGATACGCATCGATCGGGCTCCTTCCGGGCGCGGCGGTCGGGTCCCTGGCGGTGACGGCGCGCCCCCCTGAGCATAGCGCTAGGCTGCAGGCACGATGACCGATGACACGCCTCGCACCGCCGACGA
>JASFQX010000353.1:0-3510 GCA_050115215.1 Chloroflexota bacterium | reverse complement strand
TCTCGGGCGCGGGTCGTGAGACCGGGGCCAGCTGGACCAGCGCTGCCCCCAGCAGCACCAGCAGACCGCCAGCCAGCTGAAGCGGCGTCGGCTGCTCAGACAGCAGCAGCATCGCCAGCAGCACGCCGGTGACGGGCTCCACAAGCATGAGCACCGCGCCGCGCGTCGGTCCGAGCCGGCGGTAGCCGGCGATGATGAGCACGGCCGGGACGGCCGCGCCGATGATGCCCGCAGCGAGGATGAGCCGCCAGGAGTCGGGGCCACCGACGGGATCGACGATGGTATGTCCCTGCCCCAGCGCGACCAGCAGCGGGACCAGCAGAACGGCATACAGAGCGAGCGAGAACAGTCGCAGCAGGGCCGCCGACTGGAGCGGTGGCACCGAGCGGAACCCGCCCGCGCCGACGAGGGCGAAGCCGGTCTGGCACAGGGACGCCCCCAGCGCCAGGCCGACCCCGATGAGGTCGAGGCCGTCGCTGCTCCGGGGCGTCGCCAGCAGCAGCACCAGGCCGACGCCGGCCAGTCCGATGGCCGCCACCTTGCGCAGTCCGAGGTGCTCGCCGAAGACCGGGACGGCGGCCATGGCCACCCACACCGGGAACGTGTAGAAGACGATCAGGGCCGTGGCGATCGTGGTGCGCTCGAAGGCGAAGAACAGCGAGACCGTGGTGCCGGCCACGAACGCTCCCATGGCCCCCAGCTGCAGCCACTCGACGCGAGAGATCGAGGCGAGCCTGGTCGTGGGTACGCGCCCGGCCGCGGCACCGAGGGCGAGGAAGGCCAGCAAGGCCGCGGCCGATGCGATCGCCCGCCAGAGCGCGAAGCTGACGGCCGTGAAGCCGGCGTCGGAGGCGAAGCGCGCCAGTGGCCCGAGCGTCCCGAAGCCGATCGCGGCCACGACCACGAAGACGACCCCTAGCGGGTCGACGCGCTCGCGGTTCAGGGTCCGTTCGCTTCCCGTGCCTCGGTGCGGCGACCCCAGAGCACGATCTTCGTGAAGGGCACCCGGATCTCGCTGAACGTCTCGGTCGAGACGAGGAACCCGGCCAGCAGGAAGAGCACGCTCAGGAGCTTGCCCAGCTGGAACCACTCGGTCGAGCCGAAGCGGTTGAGGCTGTCGGTCACCGCGGGGATGAAGGCGCCGATGGCGATGAGCAGGGTCGCCGGCACGCGGCTGTTGATGCGCCCGGTGAACAGCGCCCTGAGGGCTCCGGGCAGCGAGGCCACGAAGTTGACGACGATGGCCACGGGCGCGATGAGCAGGTTGAACAGGAACTGGTCGCCGGGCTGGTTGGGGTCGATGGAATACTCGAGCACGCGTCGCTTGGGCATGAACACGTAGGCGCTGAAGAGCGCGCCGAGGATGAGCGCGAAGGCGCCGGTCACGTTCATGAACGGGGTCAGCAGGCGCAGCTCGGGCGGCAGGAGCTCAGCGGTCGGAACCCCGGTCTCGGGATCGAGCGCGTAGCCCGGTGCCGGCAGCGCGGCCATGGCCATGAGCACGATGGAGAGGACGGTCGCGCCGCCGACCGCCAGCAGGGCCATCCACGGCCAGCGCCAGTTCTGGAAGTAGGTCTCGACCGAGACCGCCAGGGCCAGCACGCCGGCGACAAGGAAGTAGAGCATGGCCGTGGTGCTGGCATCGGCATAGATCTCGGGATCACGCCGGGCGGTCAGGAAGGTGAACAGGCCGGCCAGGAAGAGGCACAGGGCAAAGGCGAACCCGAAGCGCGTGCGGCCGAGCAGGAACGCGTTGCCCAGCCCGAGCCAGCCCGCGGTCCAGACCGCGCCGGTGAGGTACCACAGGCGATAGATGGGCTCGCTCCAGCCGGCTGCCGCGGCCACAGCCTCGCAGGCCACGGCGATCCCGAAGAACAGGATGCCCAGCGCCCAGATGGACTGGTAGGCACGACGTCGCGTGCGCCACTGGTCGAGCAGGGCCACGAAGAAGATGCCCGCGAGGACAGCCGTGACCGCGGGCAGGAAGACGTTGGCGTCCATCGCTTGCCGGCCGGCCGGCGCTAGGCCGGTTCGAACTCGTGATCCTCGCGGTGGTTGCCGTCACACAGGCCCCAGGCCGGAGGATCGACGGGCAGCGGCGTCGGTCGCATCAGCTCTCGGACCGAGGACAGCCGGCAGACATAGTGACCATGGTGCCGGGCCCAGGCGCGGAAGCAGTCGTCCTGCGCGTGGAGCTGATGCGGTCCGGGGTTGATCGTGGCGATCTCCGCCCAGCTCGGCGAGGCCTCGCGGGCGACGTTGTCCATCACGCTCACGCGGAACGGCGTGCCCTCGATGGCTTCGCCGCAGCCCGCGCAGCGCCTGGCGTCGTTCTCGCTGAACACGGTCGGGATGGTGATGCCGTGGATTCGGCCGCCGCGGAATCGGGTGGTGGTCACGGCTCGATCGTAGCAGAGGGCCCGCCGATCGACCGTCGGCCGGCTGGATCGGTCGTGCTCGAAACGTGGCCTGCCCGCGCTCCTCCTGAGGGGCGCCTGCCACAATCGACGAATGATCGGCGAGGGCGTCCGGAGCCAGTTTCCCGGGGCGAGCGGCTACCTGGATACGGGCAGCCTGGGCCTGCCGCCGCGGTCGACGGTGGAGGCGATGACGGAGGCCCTGGCCGAGTGGCAGGCCGGGACGGCCACGGCACCTGGCTACGATCGCTTCGTCGACGCGTCGCGGACGGCGTTCGCGACCATGGTCGAGGTACCGCCGGCGCAGGTCGCCGTCGGGGCGCAGGTGTCCGCGCTGGTGGGCATGGCCGTGACGGTGCTCGACCCGGGTTCGCGCGTGCTCGTGCCGGAAGGCGAGTTCACCTCGGTCCTCTTCCCGTTCCTGGCCCGGGCTGATCTCGGTCTGGACGTCGTCAGCGCCCCGCTCGACCGTGTCGCCGACGCCATCGACCCTGGCACGGCGCTCGTCGCCTTCAGCCTCGTCCAGTCGGCCGATGGCCGTGTCGCCGACCTGGCGGCCATCCGCTCCTCGGCCCGGGCCGCCGGCGCGCTGATCCTGGCCGATGCCACGCAGGCCGCAGGCTGGCTGCCGTTCCGCGCGGACGACTACGACATCACCGTCACCGGCGGCTACAAGTGGCTCCTCTGCCCGCGCGGCACGGCCTTCATGACCGTGCGCCCCGAGCTGCTGGAGCGAGTCCGGCCGCTGTACGCGGGCTGGTACGCCGGCGGGGAGCCGTGGGATTCCATCTACGGCCTGCCCCTCCGGCTGGCGGCCGATGCCCGCCGCCTGGACCTGTCTCCGTCGTGGCTGGCGTGGGTCGGCACGGCTGCCTCCCTGCGGCTGCTGGAAGGTGTGGGTGTCGAAACCGTCGGGCAGCACGACGTGGGTCTGGCCAACGCGCTCCGAGCCGAGCTGGGCCTGGACCCGGGCGACTCGGCCATGGTCTCGCTCGAGCTGGGCCCGGACTTCGACCGCCACCGGCTCGCTGGCCTGCGCACGGCAATCAGGGCCGGCCGTCTGCGCGTCGGCTTCCACCTCTACAACACGGAA
>JASFQX010000352.1:0-3519 GCA_050115215.1 Chloroflexota bacterium | reverse complement strand
CGTCTACGGCCAAGCCAAGGAGCCGCTGTGGCAGGCCGGCCTGGCCCGCGTGCTGGCGGCGCTGCCGGACGAGACCCGGGCGCTGGTGCTGGCCGACACGCCCAACCTGCGCCGGAACCCGGCCACGTGCCTGGGCCGCCCGGGCGTGATGGTCTCCGACTGCACCACGCGCCGAGGACGGGCGCTGCTGCCGGCCCACGATGCGGCGGAGCGAGCGACGGCGGAGGCGAACGGGGCCATCTTCGCGAGCCTGACCGAGACGGTCTGCCCCTACGATCCCTGCCCGGTGGTGAGCGAGTCCACGCTCATGTGGCGCAACGAGAGCCACCTCACCGCGACCTACGCGCGGCAGCTCTGGCCGGCCATGCGCGACATCGTGCGCGAGGCGCTCGAGGCCGATGCGACGCCGGCCTCCGCGTCTGACGGGCCGAACGATCCCGCAGCCGGCGGCTAGCGCCCGGCGGCCTAGCGGCCGGTGAACACGAGGTAGGGCGTGTAGTCGTCGAGGATTCCGAACTCGCCGGTGTACTCGTAGCCGAAGAAGTTCTCGAAGAGGAAGACCGGCGGCGGGGCGAACGCGACGGTCGCCATGACTACGGCCGTGACCGCGATGATGGCGAGGCCGGCCGAGCGATAGGCCAAGCCCTTCTCAGGCGCCGTCAGCAAGCGATAGGCCACCACGTTGCCGACGGCGACGCCGAAGGCGCCCGTGCCGATGTCGAGCGCAAGGTACCCCCGGCCCGTCAGCGGCAGGGCGATACCCAGGTAGAAGTAGAAGCTGACGACGATGGCGATCGGGGTTGCCAACAGGGCCATGGCCTTGCCCCACCAGTAGTTGTTGACCCGGCCCTTGACGTAGGCGTGCTGGACGAAGGCCACGATCAGCGCCGGCCAGAAGAAGAGCTTGAGGTGCTCGAAGGTCGATTCGTTGACCGAAGCCACGACCGCCAGTGGCCGCCAGAAGCCCGACAGCTCGAAGGCAAGGTGGAGGGCGGAGGCGCCGATCATGACCACCACGAAGGTGGCCACCTCCCACAGGATGACCGCTCGCCGGTCGACCTCGACCGCAGCCCTGGGCGTGGCGGCCGCGGCGCTGGCAGCGTTCTCGACCGTGCTCACAGGGCCTCCACGAAGAAGATGGCACCGATGACCATGAACACGGCACCCGCGCCGCGCAGCACCAGCAGCCCGTACTGGTAGCGCTTGGCCATGTCGCCGATGAGCACGCCGGTCAGGTGCAACAGGATGGTGCCGAGCAGGAAACCGACGGCGTAGACGATGGGCTCGGCGATCTCGGGGATCTCCGAACCGTGGGCGAAGCCGTGGAAGAAGCCGAAGAAGGCCACGAACGCCATGGTGGCGGGACCGGCAGCTGGCGAGCGAGCAGGATGGCTCCGCCGAGCAAGACGACCGAGACGGCGATGGCCAGCTCCACCATCTGGCGGGGAACATCGAGATCATTCCAGCCGACGAGGCCACCCACGGCCATCATGGCCACGAAGGTGCCGGGCACGGTCCAGATGGCGCGCCCGCCGATGATGGCGCTGACGATCCCGACTGAGACCATGGCCAGGAGATGATCAAGGCCCAGGACCGGGTGGGTGAGGCCGGCGAGAACGAGCCGTACTCGATGACCTGGTCCTCGTGGCCCAGCGCGGGCAGGGCCAGCAGCGCCATGAGCAGCAGTGCCAAGCCCGGCGCTGTCGCGAACCGGACTCGCGCGCCCGGTCGCGATGCGGTCATCATCATGCGGTCTGTCGCTCCGTCGTCTCGAAGCATCCATCCGATCGCGGGCGCGCTCGCCGATCGCCGGATGCCGGTCGCCTTCTGCTAAATCATTACCGACCGACTCACTGTTTGCAGGGACCCCGGCGTCGTGCGCGGCGATTCACGGACCCGCGGCATCATCGGCGGCGTCGTTCGCCAGGAGGCGTGCGATGACATCGGCGTACGTCAGCTGGGCCGATGCTCCCTTCGCCGAGAGCCCGTAGACCCCACGATCCACGCGTTCGAACCAGCCGTAGACATCCCGTCGCAAGAGCGTGCCGGCCCTGTCCACGCCCGTGGCCCGGGCGACCTCGGCGGCCCGGGTGGGGCCGTTGGCGGCGAGATGGGCCACGCAACGAAGGGCCGACTGCCGGTAGGCCGTGACGATCGGTCGCTTGCTGGTGCCACCGGTGTTGGGATCACCCACGCGGTGCGAGAACTCGCGCAGCAAGGTGCTCTGCCGGCGCCGGTCCGGTCGCGGCCGGTAGGGCAGGGGATCGAGCATCGGCTCCACCAGGGCCGGCCTGCGTGCGGTGGCCTCGTGGACGGCCAGCAGGCCGAGGCCAAGACGGCGGCAGAGCTTGCGGATGTTGCGTCGCTCGCGCCGCCAGAGCGAGCCGGTCGCCGGCTTGGCCGGGACGCCGACCGCGAGATAGACGCTGTCGCTCAAGGCCAGCCGGTCGACGCCCTGCAGCACCAGCGGCAGCGTGAAGCTCACCTTGAGCTCGACGATGACCGGCGGCTCGTCACCACGGCGGGCGACCAGGTCGCAGCCGTTGACCTCGGACTTGACCTCGTAGCCCTGGCCTTCGAGGAAGGCCTTCACCGGTCCGTAGAGATCCGCTTCGCGTTCGAACCCCACGGCCGCGAGTCTATCGGTACCCTGCGCAGAGCAGGAGGTATGCGTGCCCAGACGACCGATGACGGGGGACCAGAAGCGGGCGCTCGCGATCATCATCGTGACCGTGGTGGTCATCGTGATCCTGGCCATCGGTGTCGGCTACCTGGCGGTCTCGATCGGGGTCCCCGTCTGGATCGCCGTTGGCATCGCGGTCGTGATCACGGCCGTGGTCGGGTTGTTCATGTTCCTGGAGATGTCGTAGCCCGATGCTGCGCATCGAACCGGCCGGCCTGCACGACATGCCCGGCGCGTACCGCGTGTGCCTCCTGACCGGCGATGCCGGCGCGGATGCCAGCGCCCTGCACCGGGATCCCGACCTGCTCGGCCACGTCTATGTCGGTCCCTATCTCGCGCGCGGCGAGGGCACGCAGCTGGTGGCCGTCGACGATGGGGGCGTGGCCGGCTATCTGCTCTCGACCGACGACACCCTTGCCTTCGAGGCCTGGGCCGAGCACGACTGGTGGCCGTCGCTGCGGACCCGCTACCCGCGCCTCGACGACGGATCCCCCGACGCCCGACTGGTCGGCCTGATCCACGAACCGATGCGGGCCCGACCACGTCTGGCCGGCGCCTATCCGGCTCACCTTCATATCGACCTGCTGGCACGCACGCGGGGGTCCGGACTAGGCCGCGCCCTCATCGAGCGTCTGCTCGCGGACCTGCGGGGGCGAGGGGTCGGGGGCGTCCACTTCGGGGTGAGCGCCCGCAACACCAACGCCATCGGTTTCTACCAGCACCTCGGATTCCAGGTCCTGGAGCGGGAGCGCTGGGGCCTCACCATGGGCCTGCGGCTGCCGTAGGCGCCGAGCCGGCCCGGCCGTCAGTCGCGCTCGCGCACGCCGTCCACGATG